>NZ_CP139286.1:1229580-1536975 GCF_034067285.1 Acinetobacter pittii | reverse complement strand
TTAATCGGATTAATCGGCGCTTGAATTGCTGAAGGAGCAACATTGTTTGGCTGATAAGAATAACGACCCGTATGTAAAATCTGCATAGCAATTTTGCCCCCAGCCTCGTGGACAGCTTGGGTAATCACTTTATGTTTTTCAGCTTCTTCAACTGTATCTAGTTTGGTCCCGTGGCTAAATACAACACCATCATCATTTGGAGAAACACCGCCAGTTACAATTAAACCCACATCACCTTTTGCACGCTCAGCATAAAACGCAGCCATGCGCTCATATCCTTGCGGTGCTTCTTCTAACCCAATGTGCATAGACCCCATAAGCACACGGTTTTTTAAAGTCGTAAAGCCTAAATCAAGTGGCTTTAATAAATGTGGATAAGCTGACATATTTTCTCCTATGGCTAGCAATAAGCTTGCTAATGCAACTTGTTGCATAAATTTATAATCAAATTTTGACTTTTATGCAACATGTTGCATAATCTCATGAGTCACACTTTACTTTTGCTTACAAACTGGATTGCCATGTCACTTCCTCATGTTTTATTGACCAGCTTGCTTGAACGTCCAAGTACAGGGTTTGAACTCGCCCGCCGCTTTGACCGCTCAATGGGCTTTTTCTGGAATGCCACTCACCAGCAAATTTATCGTGAACTCAATAACATGCTTAAAAAAGGCTGGGTTTCCACTTTAGAAAATGAAATGGACAATGGCCGAAAAAAAACCTATCAGGTTGAACAACTGGGACGTATCGAACTGGCTTCATGGATGACTCAACAAAGTGAACCTGCCCAGCTTCGTGATGATTTAATGGTTAGATTGCGTGCTGAAGCACAATTGAGCAATAATCAGATATTACCTGAACTGTTAAGACATCTTGGTTTACATCAAGAGAAGCTTAAACTTTATCAAAGTATTTATGATAAAGATTTTAAAGACAGCGATGATCTAAATGACCGTGTGTTATATATCCACAAAATGATCTTAGAACTTGGGATTACGATGGAAAGTGAATGGATCAAATGGTTGGAACAAGTCATCCCTCAATTAAAACGCTTTGCCCAAGATAACGCATCTGGAGAATAGCCATGCCGTATTACACCATGCCCGATCGGGAAAATTTATTTGTACGTCGTATTGGTCGTGGTGAGCCTGTTTTGGTTTTATCTGGCCTTGGCATGCAAAGTTGGCAGTGGCTACCTTTTATTTATGCAAACCGCAAAGAATATGAATTTATTATTCCAGACTGGCGCGGATTCGGTGGTTCAAAAAATTGTGCGATTCCCCAGCAAGATGCAATTTCTAGCCATTGGCAAGACGTTGCTCATTTAATAGATCAATTAAAACTTAATAACTTTATCTTGATGGGTTATTCAATGGGCGCGACAACTGCCATGCACGGCATGAAACACGCTCAACTGGCTCAGCAGTTAAAAGCTTATTTACATATTGATCAGACACCAAAGATATCAGTAGATTCAACTTGGGAATATGGTTTATTTGGCCCTCTTCACACTCAGTTCAAACAATTATTAAATGATATCTATCAATTATTAGCAAAGCATAAAAATGCCAAATATCTTTATGAGCTATCGCTTCCAGATCGGCAAGAACTGGTCCGTCTTTGGGTAGATTTTATTGAACTACAAAGTAGTAACCCATTTAGTCCTTTAGTTTTTAAAACAGCTTTGAAACAGCCTTTTCTACAAAAATATTTATTACCCATTCAACGTTTGGATTACTTGTTTTGGTATGTGGAAAATTATCTTTATCACAATGAAGATTATCGCGAAGCGATTCAGCAATTAGCATGTCCAACCACCTTCTTTATTGGTCGCAATTCGACACTTTATCCAGAAACTGGGCAAACACTGATTGCCCATAGTGTTGAACATGCAAAAGCAATATATTTTGAACGCTCAGGCCATACACCTCTATTAACCGAGCCTAAAAAGTTTGGAAATGAAATCACTACATTCTTATCCGAACTCAAGCATGCTTCTTAAAAAATAAAGGGATCTACTTACAGATCCCTTTTTTACATCAATAAATAATTAAGCGGAATGGGCTAACACTTTTGCTTTTAATTGCTCAGATACACTTAACAAAAGTTGCTCTGTTTTTTCCCACCCTAAGCAACCATCGGTTACTGACTGGCCATAAGTCATCTCACAAGAAATCTTTTGATTACCATCAACCAAATGACTTTCAATCATGACCCCTCTAACTTGTGTTTTTAAACGTTCAGCAACGATTTGCTGTAATACTTCCGGCTGACGCAACGGATCTTTGCCACTATTACCATGACTACAATCTATCACCAGTGCAGGTAGATTTTGTTTGTACTTTTCGCCTATCGCCTGAATTGAAGCTAAATCATAGTTTGGACCATGATTTGCTCCACGCAAGATCAAGTGCGGTAATGGGTTGCCAGCACTCTGAATCACTGAAGGCAAGCCTTGTTGGTTCATACCTAAAAATTGATGTTCATTTTGTGCTGACTGAATCGCATCTAATGCAATCTGAATAGAACCATCAGTGCCATTCTTAAAACCAATACTGTATGGCATATGACTTGAGATCTCACGGTGAATCTGAGACTCACTGGTACGAGCACCAATTGCCCCCCAAGCCAATAAATCATCAAAATACCCAGTTGCCATTGGGCTTAAAATTTCACTCGCAATTGGCAAACCTTTTTCAATAATTTGTAGGTACAGTTCACGAGACTTTTCTAAACCAAGTTGTAAATTTGATGAACCATCTAAATTTGGATCATACATGAAACCCTTCCAGCCCACAGTTGTGCGTGGCTTTTCAATGTATGTGCGCATTACGATAAAAATTTGATCTTTTATTTTTTCTTGTAGTTTTTGCAGTTTTTCAGCGTATTCAAGTACCGCGACTGGATCATGAATTGAACAAGGCCCTGTAATTACCATTAGACGATGATCTTTGCCGTTAAGAATATTTTGAATAATTTGACGGTGTTCGGCAATTTGACGTGCGAAAGTGTGTGCAAGCGGATATTTCGCTTTTAACTGTATAGGTAAACTAACTGGTGTTTCTTTTGTATTGGTTTGAGTCAGTAAAGTATTTAGGGCATTCATTGGTTTTTCCTTGGGACTGCAATCTACTCAGTCCGATCATTTATTTGAGCGTTTTGGATCTATTCGTTGGTAAAGGTAAGCAAAAGTAAAACCAATAAAAGTTGCTAAAGTACGAATAAGTCATGTTTTTCATTTTAAGTTCCTCGATTCAAAAAAGATAAAGCATAAAAAAACCTGATCGGGGTTGCCGATCAGGTATTAACTGTGATGGGCAACTTTCTCATGCCCGAATACGCTCAGGCAACTATCTAAATTGCCAAAAGTAATAGTAAGCGTTAGTGTTCACAGATAGATTTAACATCTTTATCTCAAATATTAAAAAATGTTCCTTAAATCTAAAATACGCATTGTTGATGAGTTTGACAAGTCTTTTTTTTGAAAAAACTTCTTATTTTTTCGCTTAAGATTTGATTCAATTCCTATTAGCGAATCAATCCTTGAGGCTGCAAAATAATTAAGCTCGCTCCACAAAGCACAATTAGACCACCTAATAGATCCCATCTGGTTAAACCGACCTGATCAACAAAGCGTAACCACATGAGCGCAGTAAAAATATAGATACCGCCATATGCAGCATAAATGCGCCCAGAAGCTGCTGGATGTAGGGTCAGCAGCCATACGAAGATAGCTAGACTTAAAGCTGTAGGTATCCACAACCAAGCTGACTTACCTTCTTTTAAAATCAGATAAGGAAAATAACAACCCAGAATTTCAGCAATTGCTGTGATAATAAATAACCCGAATACACTCAGTATTCGGGTTATAGCAAGACTATCAATTAACATAAGTTACGCTGGTTCTGCCGTATGATGATCTTCAAACACTTCAAGTTTCAAGCCGACAGCTTTGCCATCTTCTTTTTTCACTGATACAGCCACATTACCACCATGATCTGCAAGTTCACCAAACAGAATCATTTCAGCGAGTGGTTTCTTCAAATGTTCTTGAATGAGACGTTGCATTGGACGAGCACCCATCAAACGATCATAACCGTTTGTTGCTAACCAATCTCGTGCACTTTGATCGACATCAAGAACAACTTGTTTTTCATCCAATTGTGCTTGCAGTTCAGTTAAGAATTTGTCGACTACAGACTCAATCACAGTAGTTGGTAATGCTTTGAATTGAATAACGCCATCTAGACGGTTACGGAACTCTGGTGAGAAAGCACGTTTCATCGCTTCTTGGTTATCAGAACTATGATCTTGTTCTGTAAAACCAATGCTCGCACGTGAAATACTTTCCGCGCCAATATTCGTAGTCAAAACAATAATCACATTTCTAAAATCTGACTTACGTCCATTGTTATCCGTCAACGCACCATGGTCCATGATTTGTAGCAAGAGATTAAACACATCTGGATGTGCTTTCTCAATTTCATCAAGCAACAAGACGCAATGCGGATTTTTATGAATCGCATCAGTGAGCAAACCACCTTGGTCATAACCCACATACCCCGGAGGTGCACCAATTAAACGGGAAACTGCATGACGTTCCATATATTCAGACATATCGAAACGTACAAGCTCCACACCTAACAATTTCGCCAGCTGCTTAGTAACCTCGGTTTTACCTACCCCAGTTGGGCCAGCAAAAACAAAACTACCCACTGGTTTATCTGGCGATTTTAAGCCAGCACGAGATAACTTGATCGCTGAACCTAATGCAGTGATTGCTTCATCTTGACCAAACACTACACGTTTCAAATCACGCTCAAGATTTTCAAGCACTGACTTATCATCTTTAGACACAGTTTTTGGCGGAATACGAGCGATCTTAGAAACGATATCCTCGATATTCTCTACCGTAATCAAGCTATCATCACTTTCAGCTTTCAGACGACGCTGAGCACCTGCTTCATCAATGACATCAATCGCTTTATCGGGCAAGAAACGATCATTAATAAATTTAGCAGAAAGTTCTACAGCTGATACCAATGCCTTATCGTCATATTGTACATGGTGGAAATCTTCAAACTTAGTTTTCAATCCACGCAAAATATCAATCGTTTCCGAAATACTTGGCTCATTAACGTCAATTTTTTGGAAACGACGTGATAACGCATGGTCTTTTTCAAAAACCTGACGATATTCTTGGAAAGTCGTTGAACCAATACAACGTAAAGTACCATTAGCTAAAGCCGGCTTAATGAGATTTGAAGCATCCATTGTGCTGCCCATACTTGAGCCTGCACCAATGATCATATGAATCTCATCAATGAATAAAATCGCATTTGGATTTTTCTTCAATGCATTAAGCAGTTGTTTTAAACGTTTTTCAAAGTCACCACGATATTTCGTTCCAGCAACCAATGCCCCAATGTCCAGACTATAGATTTCAGCCTGACTTAAAGGTTTTGGTGCTTTACCATTCACAATTAACCATGCCAGACCTTCAGCAATCGAGGTTTTACCAACACCCGGATCACCTACAAGTAATGGGTTATTTTTGCGACGGCGGCACAAAATTTGTGCTGTACGCTCAATTTCTTTTTCACGACCAATCAGTGGATCAGTTTTGCCTTTTTGCGCTTCAACATTTAAGTTCAGCGTATAAAGCTCTAATGGCCCTGCATTGCCTGCGCTGGTTTCACCTTCAATATCTTCAACTTCTTCTTCAACTTGCACTTCGTCTTTACGTGTCCCATGAGACAAGTATTGAGTTAATGTCAAGCGATTGATTTGATGACGTTTAAGTAAATACACAGCAAAAGAATCACGCTCTGAGTACATTGCGACCAAAACATCCGCACCTTCAACAGTACGATCGCCGCCACTTGATTGCACGTGGAAAATAGCACGTTGCAAAATGCGGTCGAAACTTTCTGTTGGATGTGGAGCTTGCTCGCTATTTTCGCCAAGCTTAGGAGTATGTTGTTCTACATATTCTTCTAATTCTTTACGCAAAGAAACTATATCAGCCCCACATGCTTTGAGTGCATTCACGGCTGAATCGTTGTCGAGTAATGCTAATAATAAGTGTTCGACTGTAAGAAACTCATGTCTCTTTTGACGAGCCATGCTAACAGCCAAACGTAATGATACTTCTAATTGACGACTGAGCATGTAACCCCCTTATGCTTTAGGCTCAATCTGGCAAAGTAATGGATGACCTTGCGATCGAGCGTAATTATTAACAAGGTTTGCCTTAGTTTCCGCGATGTCTCTTGGATATACTCCGGCAATACCTTTACCTTCATAGTGTACTGTTAGCATTACTTGAGTTGCTTGGTCAAGATTCATTGCAAAGTATTGTTGTAAAATTTCAATTACAAAGTCCATTGGGGTGTAATCGTCATTCATTAATACAACTGCATATAATGGGGGACGCTTGAGTTCTGGAGGGGCTGTTTGTACAACAACCTCTCCGTCATGATCTTCGTTTTGCGAATCACTTAAGCGTGGATGGAAGTGCCAATCGACATAGCCAGACTGCTGAAAAGAAGCCTTGATATCTTTTAAGTTTGTTTGACGCTTATTTGTTCGCATAGGATGTTACTATTGTGAATTTGCTTCAGCTTGAGGAATTTCTGCTACAAAGGCAGAAGATGTTTCGACAGGTTTACCACGCTGCCAACTAAAACGTTTAATAACTGGTGTTTCAGAGCCGCCTGTTAAACGCACTTCAATAAATTGAGGCGTAAAACCTTTAGGCATCGTCCAACGACCTGTTAAACGTTCAAAGTCAGTAAAGTTAAAGTTCTTCGCTTCAAGTGGTACCACTAAAACTTCAGTATCTTTGATCAATCTTATTTCAACCGATCCTAGAGCACGGCGCTTACTTGGACTTACTTGTACTAAATCTAGCTGATATTCATAAGCATTTTCAGGTAAAGGCTTAATGGCCAGATTTTGAATCGTTAAGCTTAAACCACCGCGCTGTCTCAAAATCTCACGGTAGATATTACTCATACCTTCTTGCTGAGTTTTATCGGCGTTCGCTTGATTAAGCGCTTCAAACAGATCATTTGCATTGGTCACAGCCACATCACGCTCTTGTACTGCCGCGTTTAAGCTTTTGTTAACTGCATCTAAAGCTGTTTTTTGCTTTTGCACTACTTCAACCAATTGCTCCGCATCTGCATCGTAACCAACAACAGTTAAACCTTGACGGTGCCCAATTGTATAGCCGAGCGCAAAACAACCACTCATTAAAATGGCAGCACCAATAAATAAAGGCTTATTGGTGTTTAAAAATTTTTTCTTTTGCAACGAACTTTCTGCCGAAGTCGTCTGTCCAGAGTTTTGCATCGTCATCTCAGTGTTCAAGATCAGAGTCAAGACACACATTTAAATCGAAATTTAAATGTGTGTGAAGCAAAAAAGAGTTTTTTATGGTAATAAACCAATCCCTTGTAAGCCTTCATCTTCACTAAAGCCAAACATAAGGTTCATATTTTGTACAGCCTGACCAGATGCGCCTTTTACAAGGTTATCTTGAGCAGCCAAAATAATCAGTTTATTTGGTTGTGGTTTATACAAAGCAATACGAAGCTCATTTGCACCGCGTACACTACGTGTTTCAGGTGAACTATTCGCAGGCATGACATCTACGAATTTTTCATTAGCATAGAAGTTTTCATATAAAGCTTGTAAGTCTGTCTGCTTACCCGCTTCCGTTAAGTCTACATAAATTGTACTCAACATACCGCGAATCATCGGTACTAAATGCGGAACAAACAAGAGTCCTTCAAACCCACCTTTTTGTCCCGCAATATTTTCTAGTGCTTCTACAATTTCCGGATGATGACGATGGCCTGCAACACCATATGCTTTAAAGTTATCTGCATTTTCACTATAAATCATGCCTAAGCTTGCTTTACGGCCAGCACCAGAAACACCAGATTTCGCATCAATAATCATATTTTTAGTTTCAATCAGTGCTTGTGCTGATTTTAACAGTGGCGCTAAACCTAATTGAACAGTCGTCGGATAGCAACCCGGGTTACCAATAACTTGAGCTTGTTTAATTTTTTCACGGTTTAACTCAGTTAGACCATATACAGAATCTTTTAATACATCTGGGCAAGCATGTTCCATGCCATACCATTTTTCAAACTGTTCAAGATTTTGTAAGCGAAAGTCTGCCGCTAAATCAATAACTTTAGTTCCAGCCGCAATCAACTCTTTGGCATGCTGCATCGCAACGCCATGTGGAGTTGCAAAAAATACAACATCACATTCTTTTAATGCATCAATGTTTAAATCTGAAAATTGAAGATCAGTATGTCCACGTAAATTAGGGAACATATCTGCAACTGGTTTGCCCGCTTCTGTACGTGAAGTAAGAACTCGAACCTGCGCTTTAGGATGTCGTAATAAAATACGTAATAGTTCAACGCCTGTATAACCCGTTCCACCAACAATTCCGACAGAAATCACGTGCATTACCTCAATTTTTGAATCTATACTTGGGCAGTAGTATGACAGGATGTCCAAGCTTACAAAACCATTTCATGCTTGGTAATTTTAATTTTTTAATTTTAGTGACAATCAGATAGCACTTACTGGACTGTCATACCCACATAAATATCAGCAAATAAATACCAGATTAATTTTTGGAGAGCTAGGATGCTTCAACAATCAAAAGAAACAAAATTACGCACGTACCTTGGCTTGAGCACATTAATTTTAAGTGTAGCCCTTACTGGTTGCGGAGGTGGAGGCAGTAGTGGAGGCAGCTCACCAACTACTCCAACGCCTGTTGACCCTACACCCGAAGCAATAACTGATGTGACTTTAAAAACCCCTGTAGAGATGCGTAATATCCAACTTAAGGTATATGACAACACCAACAACGCTGTTTTAGTGGATACTTCAATTGCAAGTTTAAATAGTTTTAATGTCAAAATTCCTACTGCAAAATTGAATCGTTTATATCGCGTAGAAATTACAACTCAAAGCTCATCTCAAGTGTTTGACCCACTTACTTCACAGTATCAAAATCTGTCAGGTATTTATCATGCATTTATTACGCCGAATACGGCAAGTAGCAGAACCCAATTCATTAGCCCAAGTAGTGAAGCAGTTTACCAACGAGCGGTCATACGCTCAGGCCAACTCCCCCAAGAGACAGTTGATCCAACCCGTATTGAACAATTACACGTGGATTTAGCTTCTCAAGATGTCTACAAATCGTTAATGAATGCATTTAAAGATCCCGCTATTCCTAGTTTAAGTCCAGCGAATCCATTAACAATTTTAAATTTACAGCAGTATTCAACCAAACAACCTACCACATATGTGGATAGCTACCTTAGCTTTGGCTATTTACAATATTGGTCAGCAATTCATGGTGGAGCAAGCACCTACCAAGAACTCGTTAAAAGTTTAGCAACCGATTTAAAAGATGGCTTTTTGGATGGGAAAAAACTTCATGGGGATCAAACATCCTTTACCCCTATTTTCACTCCTGCTCCAGATAATATTGATCCAGTAAAAAATACGCTATTAGATATTGCAGCCAATCAAAAGGTAACGCGCGATTACTTTGGAACCCACCTAAAAGCATCTACTTTGCAATTGGCTCAGGCTAATTCACAACAGTCTTTAGATCAAACGGGCTATGAACTTCTACAAAAGAAACAATATACAGGTATTGTTCCTACTGTAAATTCAACAACATTTATTCGCATTGACGGTGCTGGAGATTACCGTAGAGCTGTAGGGTTTACCACCACAGCGACTTGTAATGGATCAACCTATCCATGCAAACAAGGCTTAACTAGCATTAACCTATCAGATCCAAACCTACCAGCTACAGACTATTTAATTGGTCACTATGAAGACACCTCGACTGGATGTCAGCTTAATTTTCGTGCGAATGGTCAAATCGATATGAGTAAAGGCTCACAAATTTATCGTGTGGCTCTAAGTGCTGATAGTACCGATAATTTATTGCAAACAGATGCTGCGAGCTCAAGTTATTTACTCAATTCAAGTTCAGCTGAACCAAATAACTCGACGCAACAATACAACTTTATACAGTTATCTATTAAAGCAAATAAAATTATCAGCGCCAAAGCAGGATTAGATAGCCGAAAAGCACCCGATAACTTACAAACACCTCAACTAGAATGTAGTTTTAGTTAAGCTGAAACATACCACCATGCAGGCAATGGATTTGATTTAAGTTGTCTGCGGTGTTTTTGAAAATATGGATCATATTTTTCAACTTCTGCCCAAAATGCCGGACTATGGTCAAAATGTTTGGTATGCGCCAACTCATGAATAGCCACATACCGAGCAATTTCATATGACATGAGCACCAGCCCCGCGTGTAGCATAATATTATGCTGACTACTACAACTTCCCCACCGAGTTTTCGGACGGCGAATTGTGCACTCCCTATAGGCTAAATGAGTCTGCTCACTTAACTCTTTTAAAAGCTCAGGTAATTCTTGCTTCGCATAAGCAATAACTGCACTTTGTAATGCAAAATATGGCTGCGTGTCTTTAATAAATAAACAACTAGTTTCCCAATCAAATTGAAAAATACGGTGCTGTTTTTGAACAATGACTTGAAAGGGATGTTCTTTATTAAAGAAATAAATTTCGGAAGGAATATCAATCGATGCCGATTGGACGTTTTGTTGTTTATTCCATGTTTCGGTCAACCATTGTTCAGATTGTGCTAAAAAATGCTGAATTTGCTTCTTACTACAAAATAAAGGAACCGTAAGACGGATTGAAGCAGGCTCAACACGTAAGCGCAATTTTCTTGCTCTTACGTGTCGAACGATTTTAATCTCTGGCATTTTTGCAGACATTACTGTGCGGTACGCTCTTCAATACCATTATTTGTTGCAACAATTGCAATCGTTGCTGGGTTTAAAGCGAAAATACCATTAGTCACAACACCCGGAATATTGTTAATGGTTTTTTCTAAATCAAGCGCATTTAAAATATTAAGATTGAAAACATCCAAAATCACATTACCGTTATCTGTAACTACACCTTCACGATAAACTGGGTCACCACCTAAACTTACTAATTTACGAGCTACAGCCGAACGCGCCATTGGAATAACTTCTACAGGAAGTGGAAAATCACGTCCAAGTTGATCAACCCATTTTGAATCATCAACAATACACACAAATTTCTTTGCAATTGATGCCACGATTTTTTCACGTGTTAATGCAGCACCACCACCTTTAATCATATGCATATGACGGTCGATCTCATCTGCACCATCAACATAGGCATCTAAGCTACCCACATGATTCATGTCTACAACTTCAATACCGAGTTTTTTAAGACGATCAGCAGTTGCTTGAGAACTTGCCACAGCTGCTTCTAATTGTAATTCAGGTAATAAATCAATTAGAAAATTTACGGTACTTCCAGTCCCAACCCCCAAAATGCCACCTTTGGGTAAGTGTTTTAAAGCAGCTTTCGCAGCAGCTTGTTTCTTTTCATCTTGGGTTGCATATAGACTCATGACATCACTCAACTATTTTTTGACATTTATGCGCCAATAAACGGCGCAAATGCACAAGGGTTTGCTACAATAATTTCCTATTTTAAACTGTTATAGGGAAGATGAACATGCTGTCTCGTGTGGTACGACAAATTTTACAAGCAACGGTTTATGATGTTGCAATTGAAACACCTCTCGAAGCAGCTCCACGAATTAGTCAAAAATTAAACAATACAATTCGTTTTAAGCGTGAAGATTTACAACCAGTTTTTTCTTTTAAATTACGCGGTGCCTACAACCGTATTAGTCAATTACCTAAAGAACAACTTGAACGTGGGGTGATTTGTGCTTCTGCGGGCAACCATGCTCAAGGTGTAGCATTGTCAGGTCAAAGACTAGGCATTCCTGCCATTATTGTTATGCCAAGCACAACACCTGACATTAAAGTTCAGGCAGTTAAACGCTTAGGCGGCCAAGTTGTGTTACATGGTGATAGCTTTGATATCGCAAATAAATATGCTCAACAACGTGCTGAAGTTGAAGGTCTTGTATTTATTCCACCCTATGACGATGAACTTGTCATTGCAGGTCAAGGCACAATTGCAAATGAAATTTTACGTCAATGGCGTGATGTAGAATATGTGTTTGTTGCTGTAGGTGGTGGTGGCCTTATTTCAGGCGTAGCAGCTTACCTTGGAGAAGTTGCACCGCACGTAAAAGTTATTGGCGTTGAATATGAAGAGTCTGCTTGTTTAAAAGCAGCCCTAGAAGCAAATGAACGTGTAATTTTGCCACATGTAGGATTATTTGCAGACGGTACGGCTGTTGCCCAAATTGGTGCTTTACCTTTTGATATTATTCGTTTGCGCAAATCTGATAATTCAGGCCCGATCGTTGATCCTGATATTGTCACGGTGAATACAGATGAAATCTGTGCAGCAATTAAAGATACTTTTGATGAAAACCGCAGTATTGTTGAACCTTCTGGTGCAATGGCTTTAGCGGGTATTAAAAAATATATTCACGAACACAAAATCAGCAATAAAAATATGGTATCGATTGTTTGCGGCGCCAATATGAATTTTGACCGCCTACGTTATATTGCTGAGCGTACCGAGTTAGGTGAGCAACGCGAAGCGATTTATGCGGTTACCCTATCTGAAGAAAAAGGTGCATTCTTAGGCTTCTGCCGTGCTTTACAAGGCCGCAATATCACTGAGTTTAACTACCGAGCAAACAATACAGAGGAAGCACAAGTATTCGTCGGTATTAGTTTGAAAGGTGGAGATGCAGAGCGCCATGAAATTTTGGAACAATTAAAACAGCAAGATTATATTGTAGATGACCTTTCTGACGATGAAGTTGCCAAACTACATATTCGTTATTTAATTGGTGGTCACGCAAATCTAGATGATGAAAGATTGTTCCGTGTTGAGTTCCCTGAACGTCCAGGTGCCCTCTTAACATTCTTAACTCGTTTAGGTCCAACTCACAACATTACCCTCTTCCATTATCGTAACCATGGCGCAGCAGAAGGACGTGTTTTAGTTGGTTTACAAGCAACCGATGCGAAACAAAACCCTGATGGATTGATTGAAACGCTTGAGCAGATTAATTATCCGTATGCAGAAATTACTGATAACGTCGGCTATAAACGCTTCTTGAAATAATCTTTAATTTTGATGAAGAAGCCGACAAAGATGTCGGCTTTTTTATACAATCTTTTTATATTTCTACCATCTTTACATTGCATCTCTTTATCTTAAAGAAAATATCCTTAAAAATAATGATCTAACTCGGAAAAAAGGACCAACATGGCACAGTTCGCAGTCATTGGCTTAGGTAGTTTTGGAGCAACGGTAGCTCAAGAACTCACAAAATTAAATCATGATGTTATTGGCATCGATACGGTAAAAAAGAATGTCGAAAATCTTGCCGACGTTTTAACGCATGCCGTCATTGCTGACGCTACCGATGAACATGTGCTTGACGAACTGAATATTCAAAATTGTGACGCAGTTGTGGTCGCAATTGGTGAAGATATTGAAGCCAGTATTTTGTGTGTGCTGAACTTAAAAAATTTGGGAATTGATAAAATTTGGGTAAAAGCAAAAACCAAAGCTCATCACACCATTTTGTCGCATCTCAATATCAATAAAATTATTCATCCTGAAGAAGATATGGGAGTAAGAGTAGCTCAAGCCCTCAACTATCCGATGGTAAGTCGCTATATGTCTTTAGAAGATGATCACTACATTATAAAAATTGAAATCCCTGAAAAACTGCATGGTATTAACCTATATGGCATTATGCAGCAAGCGCCACAGGTTAAAACCTTACTCGTTAAAAGACAACAGCAGATTTTGTTTGAAACTGAAGAAAATTTCACTTTGCAAACACATGATATTCTTATTTTAGAAGGTCATTTACCACAGTTAAAGAAACTTTCTAATTGCTTCTTATAAGAAAACGAAATCTAGAATATGTCCATATATCCCAAGCCTCATAAAACGTTAAATTTAAGCCCTCCTTCTCTTTTAGCGCTAGGGTTTTTAGGCTTTATTGCCTTTGGCACTTTATTGCTTAAATTGCCATTTGCGAATACGGGCAATGTTAGCTGGATGGATGCGCTCTTTACAGCCACCTCAGCAGTTACAATTACTGGCCTCTCTGTTTTAAATATTCATGAGTCTTTTACCCTCTTTGGGCAAACTATTATTTTATTGCTGATTCAGTCTGGCGGTTTGGGTTTTATGACTTTTGCGATATTGGCCGCATTAAGTTTGTCTCCCAAAGTTGGTCTTAAACAGCAAATGATGGCTCAAGATAGTCTCGGACAAACGAGCTTATCGAAGGTTACCTTTGTTGCTAAGGGTGTTGTCACCTATACTCTTATTTTTGAGCTGATTGGTACAATTATTCTCACCACTGCTTTTACGCCAATATATGGGTTTGCACGAGGTTTGTACTATGCGGCTTTTTACAGCATTTCCTCATTTAACAATGCGGGTTTTTCATTATTTTCCAACAGTTTAATGAATTTCCAAAGTAACTATATTATTTGTATAACCATTAGCATACTTTACACTTTAGGTGGCCTTGGTTTTTTAGTACTCATGGATATTAAACAAAACAAAAAATGGAAAAAACTAACGCCCAATAGCAAGCTTATTCTAACAACAATTGCAATTATCAACCTTGTTGCCTTTATTTTAATATGGGCCTTAGAAGCTCAAAATCCTCATACTTTAGGCATATTAAATGCAGGCGATCAAGCTTTAAATGCATGGTTTCAGGCAACAGTTCCTCGATCTTCCGGCTTTAATACCATTGATACGGGCGCAATGACCAACAGTAGCTCCTTACTAATGATGTTATTGATGTTTATTGGTGGTGGCTCACTGAGTACAGCAGGTGGAATCAAAGTTGGAACCTTTGTTATCTTAGTGCTGAGTGTAATTTCATTTTTACGCCGTACGGATGAAATTAGAATATTCAATCATTCGGTATCTCACGAAACGACTTACAAAGCATTAGCAGTGACTGCTATTACGAGCATACTCATCTTCATGGGCTTCTTTATTCTTTTACTTTTAGAGCCTAAAGCAGATTTTATGAATTTACTTTTCGAAGTTGTTTCAGCAGCATGTACTGTAGGTCTCTCTCGTGGTATCACACCAGATTTACATAATGGTAGTTTATTTATTTTAAGCCTACTTATGTTTGCTGGACGTCTCGGACCTTTAACACTCGCCTATTTAATCGCTACTCCTAAAAAGAGCCGGCTCAAACACCCTCAAGCCAACATTCAAATTGGATAATAAAAAAGCCGCTTTAAAAGCGGCTTTTTATAGAATCTTAGTACCAATTTAAGAGTGACACCCCCAAACCGGCATAAGTCGCTCGATGGTTATAATCAATCAAGCTTTCACCATAACCATTAAATAATTGGAAATGGCCGCGTAACTTTCCACTGATTGGGAAAGCCCAATCAAATTGAACAGCGCCATGAGAGTCATCACCACCTTTCAATGAATGACGGAGCATTAAAGAGAAATCATTCTGCTTCCACTTATAAAATGCTGTTAAATCACCACGACCGATGTAATCTTCAATATCAGGGTTATTATCATCTTTACTATCTTCTTCAAGACGAATCCATGGACGAAGCATTAAAGCAAAGTTACCGCGCTCTAATCCAACGTTAAAGATTACACGGTTCCAGCTACGAGATAGTGGGTCTGAGCGACCATTTGACTGATGGTTTAAGGTCACCCCCAGCAAACGCCCATCTAAACCAAGTAATTCATAGTTTGTTCTAAACATTAAACTTGCTTCTGGTTCATAGTTTGTTTCACGGAATGGACGAGACTCATCAGCATTGAAAGTCTGCCAACGTGAAGATTGCGTATACCCTAGCCACAAATCGCCATTATTGCCAAAAATATTTTCCCAAGCTTTGGTTTTCAAAGAAATCTGAAATTTACTTTCTGTTGATTTCAGATTTTGATCTTCTGTTACCGTATTATTTGGGTTTGGACTATGTGGCAACTCATTTTTGTCACTGGTCCAGAATACAGGTAGTAAATAGACGGGTTGATAAGCACGAATATTCCAAACCCCTAGTTTACTTTTTTCAGACAACTCCCAACGTTGATCTAACAAAGAAGTAGTAGGTTCAATTTTCGGTGCTTTACCAATTATTTTGATATTACTCACTGTATCTACCACCTTTTCTTTAAAGGTTTCAGATGGAACAGTAGGTGCATCAATTTTTTTAGCAGGCTCTGGTACTGCCGCAGCTTGAATAACTGGTAAAGCTGACGGTTTAAATACAGAGTCATAACAAGCCAGACGATCGGCATTCGAAGCAAGAGCAACACATGCATCTACTGTCGCGGGGGTTACAGGTGCCAAGGTGTCAGCATATGTCACAGACGCACATAAACAGCTAAGCACAGTTACTATGCTTAGCTGTAAAGATGTGCGTTCAAATTGTCTGAACGCCATGTTCATCTCCAATTTTTATTTTAATTCACTTGTTGAATGGTAAAACCTAATTGCTGCAATTCATCGCGTTTTGCAAATGGTGCAACTACAGCTTTTACAGGAGTTTGCTCAATTAAATATTGACGAGCAACGCGTTGTAAATCGTCTAATGTCACATGCAACAATCTTTCACGCAAAGTACGGCGGAAAGCTGGTGTTCTCGCATGCAACAGTGCATAACATGCCGTAATCGCTTCACCTGCCGGAGAACCTGGTTTATCCATACTTGCCACTAAACCAAGAATCGCTTCTTCAAGCTGATGAGGTTGTTGCTCTGTATTTAATAACCATTGCACGCTTGCTTCAAAGTCTTTAAAAGTTTCTGCTAAACGTGGGTCACGGTAGCTAAAGAAACGGAATGAACACGCATTTCCATCATAACTAGCGCCGCCACCATAAGCACCACCTTTTTCACGAATAGCACTGTGCAAGAATCCGTTACGTAAATAAGCTGCCAAGACCATTAATGGCGCTGCATCTGGATGCGACACTTCTACGGCTTGATATGCAGACGCACAGAATTGAACGTTTGCCTGAATTAACCATGCTTCATGATTATTATCATTAGCTTGTTCTACTTGAGTTAACTCAGCTGTAGCTGTATCAACGTTCAATTTATCCCAAACATTCTGGATTTCTTCAACCAAACGTTCAGATTGATGTTCTTCACAGACAAGTAAGAACTGTTTAGGAGCTTGCAACAACTTACTATGAATACGTTTTAATTCCGCAATTAATTCGTCATAAGCGGCATCATCTTGAGTAATCTTAGCGACAAGTTCGCCTAACCAGTTCAAAGCGCCTAAACCAGTATTTTGATAGTCACGTTGAGCCAAAGCACTCATATTGCGCGATGCGATTTGCATTGCATAACTATGGCCCGCTCCAGATAAACGAGATTGCCAACGTGTCTTACGTTGTTGTAATAACTCAATAATTCGCTCTTTTTCATCAAATCGAAGCTGTTCAAATGCTAATTTTAATAAATGAATTGCATCAAATTTCTGAGTCAAAGATTTGGTCGTTAACGTTAACCAAGCACTAATTTTATCTTTATCATCAACTTTACTACGTAATGAAGCACCCATTCCTAAACCACCACTTACAGCTGTTTGTAAGTTTTGCAGTTCAAGATAGTCATACTCACCTGCACCTACTTCACCCATTAAAATAGAAAGCAAATTAAAGTAAGGTGACTTCACAATATCTTCAGGAATCTGAATAAGTACTTGTTGATAATAAATACCGTTCGTACCCGCATGGTACAAGTTCAGCGGTGTATCCATACGATTACAAATAATTTCGCGTAACTGGCCCTGCACAATATGCAAGTCAGCCGGTACGTCTTCCAAACCTACTTTCGGTAATAACTCAAGGTTATCAGGCGTATCCTGACGTTCTTCTAGAGCCTTGGTCTTAGCAATAATTTCAGCCTTATCAGCGTCTGTTAGTTTTTCACCAATAGCTGCTAAGCGTGCTTTTTCCGCTTCTTGCTCTTTTACAGACTTGGTTGGGTCTGGAACTAAAGTCATCTGTACACGATGAGGATTGTCAAGCAAGTGCGTTTGAATCAGATTTGATAACCACATTGGGTCCTTCAACTCTTCTTTAACCTGTGCAATTGCGCTGTCGACATCCCAAATTTGGATTGGATCACTATGGTGAATCGCACCACTTAAACCATTTAAAATTAGACTTAAACCATATGGTGTACCATCACCATTAATTTCACGTTGATGCAACTCAATCTGATGCAAAATTGCATCGACTAAATTACTGTCAATTGGTTTTGCAGCAACATCACGCAGAATATTTAAAACACCCTCTCTAAAGCTTTGTGCATGTTCAGGATTTGAGCCTTGAACGCCACAGTAGAAAGTCATTTCAAAATTACTGTCGTCCACGCCCATTAATGGACCTGTTGATTGAGCGTAACCACAAGTTTCTAAGTAATGACGTAGAGGTGAAGCTGAATTTTCTAATAAAATCCCTTCTACTAAACGCATTCCTAAACGCAATTTAATGTCATTTGCTTCGGGTAATAACCAAGATAAAACATGATAAGTCTTATCTTTTAAATCATCGCTATCAACACCATAGTTCTCTATTACTTCAATTGGCGCTGCTAAACGTTTTTCAGGCTTAGAATATAAAGTTGTACCCGCAGAAAACTTATGTAGAGCTAGTTTTTCAAATTGCTCTTGCAGCTCATATGCCGTTTGATTACCAAAGGTCATAAACACAGCATTACTTGGGTGGTAATGTACTTTATAAAAATCGACTAACTGTTCATAAGTTAGGTCAGGAATATCTTTAGGGTCACCACCTGAGTTGTAATGATAGGTTGTTTCAGGGAATAAATGATGAGCCAACTGATGATAAAGTTGGTCAGACGGCGCACTCATCGCACCTTTCATTTCATTAAAAACAACACCTTTATAAACAGGTTGTCCATTTTCAAGTTCAATACGAATACCTTCTTGAGCAAAATCAAGTGGATTCAAGTTTGCAGCAAATGCCGCATCAAGATAAACAGAAAGTAAATTTTGGAAATCTTTTTTGTTTTGAGTAGCAAATGGATATGCAGTCCAATCTGCCGCTGTAAATGCGTTCATGAATGTATTTAAAGAACGACGAATCATTAAAAAGAATGGATCACGTACCGGAAACTTTTCAGATCCACACAAAGCCGTATGTTCTAAAATATGTGCCGTACCTTTAGAGTCCATAGGTTGTGTTCTAAAAGCAACAAGAAATACATTTTCATCATAATCAGTTGCCAAGTGATAATGCACCGCACCTGTGACTTTATGCTTATATTCAGACACTAAAATATCTAATGCTTCAACATGGTGCTGACGTAGCAACTGAAACGCAGGGTGAACAGTTTGAGAAATGGTTTCAGTGACATCTACAGTCATGTGATCTCCTAACATATCGGATAAGTCAATAAATCTCATTATAGCCTGAGTCAGCTTGAGATTGGCGAACAAAAGCCAAGTAAAATACTATGTTTTTGTTGAGTATTAGTTTTCGTTAGCACGGCTTTGATATCAAGCACATAGCTATCGATGTTTTATCCTAACAGAACAAAAGCTTTTAATTCTATGAATGAGATAGATATTGAATAAAAAAGCTTATTAATTTTATTTCTCTAATATAAAGAATCTTCTAACAACAATATCTTTCCACTAATTTTTGATTTAACTGAATTTTATTCAACAAACTACAGCAAATCCAAGCAATGGTGTAAACTTACCTACCTGATTTTTTTATTTGTGACAACACATATGGCAACTGTAGATCTTTTTGCAATTGGTAATGCATTAATCGACCAAGAATTTAAAGTGTCTGATGATTTTCTTAATCAGCAAGGCTTGCAAAAAGGCACAATGCAGTTGTCCGATGGTGACACTCAATCTGCTCTTTATGCAGAGTTGAAACAGCATCAAGACTACAAAGGTCAAGCGAGTGGCGGCTCAGCGGCAAACACAACTGTGGCCTTTAGTGCATTAGGCGGAAGCGCTTTTTATGGTTGCCGTGTTGGTAATGATGATTTAGGTTCAATTTATCTACAAGGTCTAAATGAAGCTGGGATCCAGACTACTCCAAAATCGATCAGTGAAGGCGTGACAGGTACTTGCATGGTACTCATTAGTCCTGACTCTGAACGTACCATGCACACCTATTTAGGTATCACTGCTGAACTCTCTCAAGATCAAATCGACTTTGAACCATTAAAAACATCAAAATGGCTTTATATTGAAGGTTATCTCTCTACAAGTGAAACAGCGCGTAAAGCTGTAAAACAAGCGAGAGAAATTGCAAAAGCAAATGGTGTTAAAATTGCTTTATCTCTTTCAGATCCTGCAATGGTTCAATACGCTCGCGAGGGCTTAGAAGAACTCATGGATGATGGTGTAGATTTACTGTTTTGTAATGAACAAGAAGCCTTAATGTATACAAATACTACTTCTGTAGAAGATGCTCTTGCTCAATTACGTTTTAAAAATCATACAGTAGTGATTACACAAAGTGCTAAAGGTGCTTTAGTTTCTAGCCCTACGCAACATTTCCATGTTGCAGGTCGCCACGTAGAAGCAGTTGATACCAATGGTGCTGGCGATGCATTTGCAGGCGCATTCCTTTATGCCCTAAATCATCATCAAGATTTGAATGCTGCTGCACAGTTAGCCGTGTTAATTTCGAGTGAAGTTGTTTCTCAATTTGGTCCACGTTTAGCGATTAATGATTATGCTAAACTTCTTGAAAATTTTCAGAAGGAATGTGCTTGAAATGGAAAGGATCTGTATGACGGAAGAAGTTCCTGAGCGTGAAGCTAGAGCTTTTGACACTCTACAAGGAACGACTATTTTCATTACGCAACGTGACGGCGCATTCTATGCTTATCAAAACTTATGCCCTCACTTGCAAACAGAGCTTGAATATTTAGAAAATCAATTTCTTGATCAAGACCAAGAATACATCCAATGTTCTACCCATGGTGCTTTATTTACTGTGGAAACAGGTGAATGTATCTCAGGTCCATGTTTAGGTGATTTTTTAAATAAAGTTGAGATTAAAGTACATTCAGATGGCGGTATCTACATCGTAGACTGAAGCGATCAACATTAGAGTTTCTGCCATGGCTGATTTCTTTTTCAATTATTATCTTATGCCATTTCACCTAAGTGTAGTGGCTTTGATATTACTCAGCGTGGTAGAAACCATTGGTATGTATATTGGACTTCGTCCAAGTCAATTACTCAAAAAAATTGCGCCTGTTTGGCTTTCTAACTCACCACTACTTAACGTTAAATTTTCTAAAGCTTTAATTTTCGTTTTTCTACTCATCAATTTTAGTTTTGCTGGTTATTTTTTACAGCTTTCTTTCTTTGCTATACAGCATTATTTTATTACACCATTTTATTTAATCGTCCCAGCGCTTGTCATCGCCATCTTTTTTACCGTGTTCATGATTCACTGTCTGGACCAAGTGATTAAACCAAAGCTCACCCATACCAACTATAATCTTTTAGGGCGATTAGCGACGATTTCCAGCGGCAATGCCAGACCTGGATTCTCTGCCCAAGCCCGTGTCCGTGATGAATTTGGACAGCTCCATTACGTTCAAGTCGAACCAGAGTATGGCGAACTCGAACTATACTCTCAGGTGATTCTTGTTAGAGTCCATAAAAGTCATTATGTGGCTAAGAAAATTTCTGTATCAAACGATCTTTTTGCACCCGATTAATCCCTAATCAACTTTCTATTTCCTTATTATTTTTTGCCAGGTTTATTACGCCTGCATTTTATTATTTTCCTTTTTAATTAATTATTTACTATCCTGACTAATTTAGTTTGAAATAAAATTTACAAATATTATACAAGACCATTTTAGTTGGTATTAATTTAAAACAAACTATTTTAATCAACTTAAAAAATTTATTTATAAGTGTTTTAGTAGGAATTAATAATTAATTCAAACTATTTTAGTAAAGTATTTATTTTCAAATATTAAGCCATTGTTTTATTTAATTTAATTATTTAAATATTTATTTAAAATATATTTAATGTTTATTTTTATTATATTTTATTTAATAATAAAATTAATATCAAATGAGGTTTAATTTATGAGCCTTAATTTTAAAAAACTTAACAGCCGTTTAATTAAAGAAATCACTATTATTCTAATAATAAAAATAGTGCTTCTTTTAACGATTAAACATATTTGGTTTGATGCTCCCACCATCCCCAAAAATTTTGACAATCAGGTCGCCGAGCATATTGCTGGCGATAACATTTCCCACATTAAGGAGACACGTTGATGATTTCTGAAAGCGTGGTTGATCTTTCGCGGTTTCAATTTGCGATGACCGCAATGTATCACTTTCTTTTCGTCCCTTTAACTTTAGGTTTGGCATTTATCCTTGCCATTATGGAAACCACCTATGTCATTTCGGGTAAAGAAATTTACAAGGATATGACTAAATTTTGGGGAAAATTATTTGGTATTAACTTTGCTTTAGGGGTAACCACTGGTTTAACAATGGAGTTTCAGTTTGGAACAAACTGGGCTTATTACTCACATTATGTAGGTGATATTTTTGGTGCACCATTAGCAATTGAAGGCCTTATGGCATTCTTCCTTGAGTCTACATTTATTGGGTTATTCTTTTTTGGATGGGATCGTTTAAGTAAGGTTCAGCATCTAGGCGTAACATGGTTAGTCGCTCTAGGTTCTAATATGTCAGCGCTTTGGATTTTAGTGGCTAATGGATGGATGCAAAACCCGGTAGGTGCTGCATTTAACTTTGAAACGATGCGTATGGAATTAGTTGATTTCGGCGCGCTTATCTTTAACCCAGTAGCTCAAGTGAAATTTGTCCACACTGTATCTGCGGGTTATGTAACTGGTGCAATTTTTGTACTGGCTATCTCAAGTTATTACTTACTTAAGAAACGCGATCTACCATTCGCGCGTCGTTCATTTGCAATTGCTGCAATTTTCGGTCTTGCATCTACACTTTCAGTAATTTTGTTAGGCGATGAATCTGGCTACGAGTTAGGAGATGTTCAAAAAACTAAACTCGCTGCGATTGAAGCCGAATGGGATACTCACCCTGCTCCTGCTCCATTTACTTTATTTGGTGTCCCAAACCATGAAGAAATGCGGACAGATTACGCAGTTAAAATTCCATATGCGTTAGGTTTAATTGCAACTCGTTCAACAACTAAAGAAGTTACTGGCCTTAAAGATCTCATGCAACAACATGAAGTTCGTATTCGCAACGGTATGCTTGCCTATGCCGACCTTGAAAAGTTGCGTGCAGGTGATCGCTCACCAGAGTTATTGGCTTCTTTTGAAAAAAATCAAAAAGATTTAGGTTATGGCCTACTTCTTAAGAAATATGCACCCAATGTAGTTGATGCAAGTGAGCAAAATATTAAAGCCGCTGTAAAAGATACAGTTCCAAATGTTACAGCACTATTTTTCTCTTTCCGCGCAATGGTTGCCTCTGGCTTTTTAATGCTATTACTTTTCATTTTAGCAACTTGGGCGGTAGCCAAAAGAAATGCTGAAAACAAACCTTGGTTACTTAAATACGCATTGTTTGCGCTGCCGCTTCCTTGGATTGCTGCACAAACTGGTTGGTATGTAGCTGAAGGTGGCCGTCAACCATGGTCCATTGGTGAGATTTTACCAACTCATCTCTCTACTTCTAGTTTAAGTACTGGAGATGTATGGGGTTCAATCCTTGCTTTAGCAGCGTTCTATACCGCTCTTTTAATTATTGAAATGTATTTAATGATCAAATTTGCTCGTTTAGGGCCAAGTTCCCTGCACACTGGCAAATATCATTTTGAAAAGCAAGAATCGAAAGCAGCTGTTAATGGGGAGGCCTTATCATGATTGAATATGAATTATTAAAAATCATTTGGTGGGTATTAGTTGGCGTACTACTGATCGGCTTTGCTCTAACTGATGGCTTCGATATGGGTTCTATGGCTCTTATGCCTTTCGTTGGAAAAACTGATAGCGAGCGCCGTGCTGCAATCAATACCATTGCCCCGCATTGGGATGGTAATCAGGTCTGGTTTATCACCGCAGGTGGTGCACTATTTGCTGCGTGGCCAATGGTCTATTCCGTTGCCTTCTCTGGTATGTACTGGGCACTGTTGTTGGTTTTATTCGCACTCTTCCTAAGACCAGTCGGCTTCGATTATCGTTCTAAACTAGACAATACCAAGTGGCGTAATTCTTGGGATTGGGGGCTTTGCATTGGCGGTGCCGTTCCAGCGCTTGTATTTGGTGTGGCATTTGGTAATTTGTTCTTAGGCATTCCTTTTAGTTTAGATAGCACATTACGCTCTGAATATTCAGGTAGCTTTTTTGCGCTTCTCAACCCATTTGCCTTAGTTTGCGGAGTTGTGAGTCTATCTATGCTTTGTGCACATGGTGGTGCATGGCTCATGTTGCGTACAGATGAAGCTTTAAAACAACGCTCTGCCAAAGCCACTCAAATTATGGCAATTGTATTTTTAATTTGCTTCCTTGTGATTGGAGCATGGCTCTATTTTGGACAAGTGCCCGGTTATAGCTATGCTGTTGCCATAGATCCAAATGCTGCGCTTAACCCCTTAGCTAAAGAAGTAATTACCAATGGTAACCCGGGTTGGATGAACAATTACAGCACCTATCCAATGACTAAAGTTGCTCCAGTTATTGCCATATTAGGTGCAATTATTGCAATTTTTGCATCTTCAAAAGCAAAAGCAGGTTTAGGTTTTACTGGCACAAGTTTAATGATTGTAGGAGCAATTTTAACTGCTGGCTTTGCTCTATTTCCATTTCTGCTTCCCTCTAGTATCAACCCTAACTCCAGTTTGACGATGTGGGATGCTGTCTCAAGTCATCTGACTTTAGGCGTTATGACTGTCGCTGCCTGCCTTTTTGTTCCTCTCATTTTGATCTATACCAGTTGGTCTTATTACAAAATGTGGGGAGTCATCACTAACAAACATATCGAGTCAAACTCGCATAGCTTGTATTAAGGAGAAAACTATGTGGTATTTCGCATGGATCCTAGGCATTTTGATGGCATGTTTTGCGGGTGTACTCAGCGCGCTGTATATCGAACACCATCAAAATTTAGATGAGGAATAAATGATGGCAAACGCAATGACAGCATCAAATCATCGAAAAGCTCAAGCATTTGCAATGGCCCTTTCTTTTCTGTTGGCATTGCCTCTTGCTGCAATTTTGTTGGTTTATCCTTCACTCATGCTAGATGCTAATGGACACTACAATCATAGCCAGCTTATGCTGGTGATGATTGGTATTTCTGGTGGCTTTATTTATGGAGTGGGTTTCGTACCCAACTTCTGGTTATGGAAATGGCTATTTAGCCCATGGGTGGCTTGGCCTCTCATGTTTCTAGGTTATTACATCTGGTTTCTAACCTAAATCCAAAAGGACCTCATCTGAGGTCCTTTTTCATTTCAACTAATGTAATGGGTACTAATATTAAATTAATTCGATTGTTCAGCTAACCACGCCATAAATTTTTGACGCTCAGCTTTAGAAGCTTTCTGCCAAGTTTCAACTAAACGTTGATCATTCGTTTGTGCTACACCCGCTACTGGCATAGACGTGGGAACTAGAACAGCAACCTGTGTAGCAATAGGTTTAGCAGATGCATACACTGCCTCAGGCTGTGATTTTGATGATTTAGTCGTAAAGTCAGTAACCTTACCTAATAAACCCGTTGCAAACCAAGGTTTTGCCTCATTGTTTGCACCAGTTTGTTTTACGATTAATTCATTATTTGCACTATACAAAGCCACTGTTGGCTGCTCCGCATATTTCTTAGCTTGTTCAAATTGTTTTGGTGCATCTACCATTGCAAGCTTATAAGTTTGCCCATCTTGGAGTGCTGGAGTTCGAATCGTAACTACTCCAGATTTAATAATGTCATGTTCACCATTTAAATGCTCAAAGTATTCTTGATAGCGCACACTTAAGCTCGTTTCCCCTGCATCAACTTTATAATTATTTTTAGATGAACGAAATAATCCAGAGTTGACTTCCTGACCATTCACCGCAAGGATTACAATTTCCTCTGGTGCTGTAATTGTAACTGCTGAAAATACCGAACCGCTGAGTAATAAACCAATTGCAGCAACACCTAATCTTAAAGTCATCTGTCTCTTTCTCTGTGTTTGATAAGCTATTAAATCATGAGCAATATGCAATATGATTGTGACTATTTTATGACAGTACAGTGATAGGCTAATTTCTTGTTTTTTTATTTTGAAATATCTACCTGCATTTTATTAGTTTTCAATTTGGTTAACCTACCTACTCATTCTAAAAAAATAAAAAAGCACCTAAATAGGTGCTTTTTTTAACTTTCAATTAATTAAAAGTTTTGAAACGATCAGCATCATTAATAAATGCTTTTTCGCCTGCTGGTGCTTCAACCGAACCAAATACTAGTTGAGCACGTAGTTTCCAATTTGTTGGAACATCAAAAGCTTCAGCTGCATCTGCATCAACAATCGGGTTATAGTGCTGTAAAGATGCACCTAAACCAAGCTCTGAAAGCGCAGTCCAAGTTGCAAATTGAGCAATCGCACTTGAGTGTTCAGACCATACTGGGAAGTTGTCTGCATATAATTCGAATTGCTCTTGTAAGCTTTTAACCACAGCTTGGTCTTCATAAAATAAAACCGTACCAACACCAGCAACAAAGCTATCAATTTTTGCATTTGTGCCCGCAAAAGAATCTGCAGGAACAATTTTACGTAATGCTTCACGAACTAAATTCCAAAATTTAGCATGTGACTCACCATATAGAGTCACAACACGTGAAGATTGTGAGTTGAATGATGAAGGACTATGTTTAACCGCTTCACGAATTGTTTCTTCAATTTTTGTGCGATCTAATGCAACATTTTTACCAATTGCATAAATAGTACGACGGTTTTTAATTTTATCTAAGAAAGTAGACATTTTGTTATTTCCTATCTATTGGTTGACCAAGAGTCGTTGTTTGGGAATGAATACAGTGTATTAAAGTCATTTTTTATAATCAGCATTAAAAATATGACAGTTCGTTTTATTTTCGCAACAATAAAAAAAGATATAGATATAAAAAAAGCTTCACGATTTAGTGAAGCTTTTTAAGATTAATAAACAATTTACTTATCAGTTTCAAATAATGCTGCAACAAAAGATTTAGCCGAGAATGGTCTTAAATCATCAATTTTTTCACCTACACCAATAAAACGAATTGGCACATGGGTACGACTGGCAATATTAAAGAGCACACCACCTTTCGCAGTTCCATCTAACTTAGTAATGGTAATACCCGTTAAACCTACAGCTTGATCAAACTCTTGTACTTGGTTAATCGCATTTTGCCCTGTACCCGCATCTACCACCAACATAATTTCATGAGGTGCAGTGGCATCAATTTTTTGCATAACACGTTTAACTTTTTTGAGCTCTTCCATTAAATTGCTCTTATTATGTAAACGACCTGCCGTATCTGCAATTAATACGTCAATTCCTTTAGCACGAGCACTTTCAAAAGCATCAAAAATAACAGAAGCACTATCAGCCCCATGGCCTTGGGCAACTACTGAGATATCGTTACGTTCACCCCAGATCTGTAATTGTTCAGTCGCTGCGGCACGGAACGTATCCCCAGCAGCCAACATTACTTTTTTACCTTCCCCTTGCAAACGTTTAGCTAACTTACCAATAGTAGTAGTTTTACCAACACCATTTACCCCAACCATCAAAATTACATACGGTGATTTATTAGGGTCAATATGCAAAGGTTTCACACGGGGAGCCAATAAAGCAACCAGCTCTTCTTGTAAGGCTTTATATAAAGAATGAGAATAGATCAAATCGCCACGAGCTGTACGCTCTGTTAAGTTGGTAATGATCGTTTTAGTTGCTTCGACGCCAATGTCTGCAACCAGTAATTGCTCTTCAACTTCCTCAAGTAACTCATCGTCAATTTCCTTTCCGCCAATCAAGATATTGACCATACCATCAGCGAAATTACGACGAGTTTTGGTTAAACCCTCTTTCATTCGGCCAAAGAAACCAGTTTTTGGTTGTTCGACCGCTGTTTCTGAAGGAGCTAATTCAACTTTAGCTACTTCAATATTTTCTTGTGATTTAACAGGAGATTCAACGATGGGAATATCGATAGCAGGTAAATTAGGTAATGTGACATCGTCATCACCGATCTCAGCATCTATCAAGAATTTATTTTGCATATTCGATTGTTGCTCCATGCGGATTCCTTGAAAAGCAGCGTGTTAAAAAAGATAAAGTTTAGCATAAATTCAAACTTTTGCCTGCCACAATAGTGCTCAAAAAGCTTTGGAAACCAAGATTTATCTCGATAACCAATTTATTGCATATCTTCCTGGGCTAGTGCTGGGTATTGCTTAATATGAGCACCTTCAAATTGGTATGCATGCATTAACTTTAAATACTCTGCTCTATGAATTTCAGATTGAGTCATGAGTAACTCAGCCATATCTTGAGTTCTTGGATAAGTTGCCTGATGAGAGAGTTGTACAATTCGTTGATATTGATTCGGACTAATAGGCCGAAGTAATGCTAAATATGACAGCACAAAAATACAGCCAATGACAATAACCACAAATAGGTTAAAACATTGATCAATTTTTAACTCAGACTTTAATTTAAGGAAATTTTGTTTGAATATGAGCATGACCTACCTCGAATTAGTGTAGTGTAGGGTTCAATACTCATAAGCACAAGATCAAACATCCAGTAAGGCCAAGAATCGTACCTTACTGGATAATAATACTTAGCTTATTAGTGAACGAATGACAGAAAAGTATAATATTGCCGCAATAATCACCAAGACTAAAAACATAGCAAAGATACTTAATCCTTCTTCTGCATCTGCTGGATGCAACTCGTCTTCATCAGCAATTTTTCTCAGTTCGCCATCATACACTTGATAAAACCAGTTTTTTTGTGCTGGTTCCAAATGCCGAGCGAAATCAAATACTCTTTTGCGCTGAGCAAGACAATAATCCCCTAAATGGATCTCTTGATGAAAGATCGCTTCATCTAATAGTTTACGATGATAATGGGCTAGTTCTATGATTTGTTCCTCTCTAGGTGGAGTATCAAAAACAAAGCCATCGATAGTATTTGTCATATTTTATTCTCCTTGTCTTTTATTCTCATATTGATTTTACTCAAAATTATTTGTGAATAATGTTTAATCATGTATCCTAATAGTGAATAAAGTGGTTTGCACCAATAGTTGACAAATCCATTAATTTGTAATATTAGTTTAACAATACTAAGTTAAATTAATTTAAAGGCACTGGCCTTTAGAAAAAGTAATCATAATTACAATAAGGAGTTTTATATGATTCAACGTATCTCTCATCATGATTTAGAACATGTATACGCAACTGCAGTAAACACTATTCACTCTCAAATGAATTTTCAGGATGCAGTTGCACAGTTAGAAGAAGTTGCTCGCGCTGGGCACGGTAAAGCCGCTCTGTTTTTAGCAGAATTGTATTATCAAGGTTTCCGTGTTGAACGTGACTCACTTAAAGCACAATATTGGCAAAAGTTAGCCACAATGCAAGCATAAAGAGACGTCACTTAGGTGGCGTTTTTTTACGCCTGTAAAATCCAAATTTATCAACTTATCTCTTCTTGCGCTTCACCAAAGCTTTAATCGCTTTGTCTTATTCAGGTGGCGTTTTTATACCTATAAAAAAACCAAAGTTATCAATTGATTTAAAACTTCAGACACTATAAGTAAATGAAAAGAATTTCATAGCTGGAATATTTGTTTACGATTTGATACCTGTTTAAACTGAAATGTCATCTGATTTTTTTATAATAAGCAAGACAAGTTAAGAACCATTAAATTCACAATGAATAGTTTAAGTAATCTACAACCGGTTTCAAGAGACTTGATGATTAAGATTTATATTTTAAGAACCATGATGTACTGCGGGGTTCTTTGGGGTTTATTTCATCAAGGATGGGCAATTAAATCAGATCAGGAAGATTTTATTTTCCCTTTTTGGCTTAACGGATTGCAGGCACATCGCTATGCAAAAGAGCATTGGCCACATTACAAACCTAGAAGAATTACCCCTAAAGATTTCCATGAGTCTTTATTACCCACCTTAACTCGACTTAACGTCACTCCTGCTTTGTTTAATTCATCTCATAGAAAATTAAAGCTATCTACTCAGCAAATGCATCATTTCTTTTTTAAACATCCCCATTGGCAAGGAGCTTAAACTTTTTCTTTAGCTTTTTAGCAATCAATATAGAATGCTTTTTGAACGCTTGAATGCAAAACTTATATTTGAATGACTATCAAGTCTTTGCATTTTTATAAAATCAAGCTAATTTAAAACAAAATGATAAAACACAGGACAGAAGAAATGACAATCGTTGCACAAGTAATCAAAAACAAATCAGAGCAAGATATTTTTACAATTTCTCCAGAAGCCACTGTCCTTGAAGCAATTAAGATCATGGCAGATAAAGGGATTGGTGCACTTGTCGTAGCAGACGGCGAAAAAGTTGTTGGAATTTTATCTGAACGTGACTACACGCGAAAAGTGACACTGATGGAACGTTCTTCATATAGCACCACAGTTGCTGAAATTATGACATCAAAAGTGATTACGGTAAGCCTAAACAATACGGTTGAAGAGTGTTTACAGCTCATGACAGACCGCCACTTACGTCACTTACCTGTACTAGACAATGAAAAATTAGTTGGATTTATCTCTATTGGTGACTTAGTAAAAGCTGCAATGGAAGACCAGAAGAACCTCATTGAGCAGTTAAAACAGTACATTTCTGGATAATTATTTTATATAAAAAATGGGCATTTATATGCCCATTTTTTATTGATACTAAAACTTAAAGGTAGTTATTAATTAAAGAGACTAAGCGCTCTAGCAAGTCATCAGCCTGTGCTTGAGTCATGTTAATTGGTGGTAATAAACGCACTACAGAACCTGCTGTAACGTTAATAATCAGCTTATGTTGATCACGAGCAATTGCAACGAGCTCAGCACAGTCTTTAGGTAATTGAATACCAATCATCATCCCAAAGCCACGTACTTGTACATTTTTATCTGCCAATTGAGCACGTAATTGATCAACAATATAACCACCGACTATAGCTGCATTTTCTACAGCATTCTCTTTTTGGATTGTATCAATTACCGTATAAACCACACGAGAACCTAACACAGTTCCACCGTAAGTAGAGCCGTGACTACCAGGTCCTAATAAACCTACAGCTTTACCTTGTGTCATGACCGCTCCTACTGGAAAGCCATTACCAAGACCTTTCGCAGTCGTAAGAACATCGGGCACAATATTTGTGTGCTGATACGCAAAATACTTACCTGTACGGCCATTACCGGTTTGGATTTCATCTAGCATCATTAGCCAGTTATGCTGATTACATAGGATACGGACTTCTTCAAGATAGCTAAAACCTTGAGGTGCTGTATTAATACCACCTTCACCTTGAATTGGCTCAATCAAAATCGCAACAATATCTGGATGCTGTAAAGCGGCTTCTTGAATTGCTTCTACATCACCAAATGGCACACGAATAAAATCATGAGTTAAGGGAGCAAAACCATCTTGTACTTTCTTATTACCAGTGGCTGAAAGTGTTGCTAAAGTACGGCCATGAAATGATTGCTCTGCCACAATAATCTTTGGTGAACTTATGCCTTGTTGAGTACCAAATTTACGAGCAATTTTAATCGCTCCTTCATTTGACTCAGCACCACTGTTTGAAAAGAAGATCTCTTCCATTCCTGAAACTTCAGCAAGCTTCTGAGCAGCAGCAGTTTGCCAAGGGATCTCAAATAAGTTACTCGTATGGACAAGTGTTGCAGCTTGTTCTGCAATCGCTTCTGCAATTACCGGATGTGCATGACCTAAACCACATACAGCAATACCCGTTAAAGCATCTAGATACTCTGTGCCATCTTCGGTATATAAATATGCCCCTCGGCCTCGTACAAAACTGATCGCTTGGCGGCCATAAGTAGCCATTAAATGTGATGGTTGATCAGGTTGTATTGGGGCTAGGGTAATATCAGTCATGACGAACTCTGTCTGTATGAGATTTTTAGAAGGGTTTATATAAGCAAAAACTGGCTCTGATGAAAAGTCTCATCATTCATTTATCTAAAATTTCGTCCGCTTTTTGCTATCACTTCGGTTTATACAATAAAATATTGAATATTCAATGCAACTTTAAGTAATCAGGTGGTTTGCAAAGCGATGTAAACACCCCCTATAATGCTGCTAGATTAGTTGAGGATCTATTTATGACTGAACAAGCACGTGATACTGAAGCGTTAATCCGCGATCAAATTGCGAAGCATCCCGTTTTACTTTACATGAAAGGCACTCCACAGTTTCCACAATGTGGTTTCTCTGCACGTGCTGTAGAGGCGCTCAGTCAAATTGGTCGTCCATTTGCATATGTAAATATTTTGGAAAACCCTGATATTCGTGCAACATTACCAAAAATTGCGAACTGGCCTACATTCCCGCAACTTTGGGTAAATGGTGAACTTATTGGCGGTAGCGATATCATGCTTGAAATGTTCCAAAATGGCGAATTAAAACCATTAGTTGAACAATACAGCGCAGCGCCAGAAGCGTAAATAATAAAAAAGCCAATCAAAAGATTGGCTTTTTTATTACTCTCGAATTTAACGATCACTCACCCCAACATAGCGAAATAAATTTTCTACGCCTAAATCAGACTTCAAAATAATTAGATTTTCATAAGTAGTTGTCGTTAAAGCTTCAAATACATTCATATTCGGATCTTCATGCAATTCATCTACATTCTGATTCATACCATCTTCAAATCGATCAGCAACAAATTCAAATCCTAAATCCATAGCAATAAATAAAGTATGTTCACACGGCTGAATATATTGTTCTTGCGCCCAGTCAATTATCGCTTGTTTACAAAGTGGGCATTCAATATTCGCTGAGGCATCGTTAAGTTCGATCAGTTGATAAGGCATGAAATTTGAGAGTAGAGAAAAATTGTAGTGTAAAAGAAAATAATTAAAACTTCTATAAGAGGCTAGAATACTAGTTAAAAACAACACACATTAAAATTACAACGTAATTACAATATAATTTCAAAATTCTATTTTTATTTAGAGGGCTAATTAATTACAAATAATTTAGTTTAAGAATTATTGTTGCAAAAATAATAATGTAAAATCGTTGGTGTTGCAGAAATAGGATATTTTAATGCTCACTGATCTTGATGATTTTTATTGTTTTGCTCTCGTTGTTGAGCATGGTGGCTTTAGTGCTGCTGAACGTGTAACGGATATACCAAAATCAAAACTAAGTCGGCGCGTGTATAGTTTAGAAGAAAACTTAGGGGTTCGCCTCATTCAACGTAGTTCACGTCATTTTGCTGTTACAGATATTGGGATGGATATTTATAGACATGCTCAAGTCATGATGAATGCTGCACAAGCCGCACATGATCTGGTTGATCACCTAAGTATTCAACCCAGAGGTGTTGTTAAAGTTAGTGTTCCAGTTGATGTTGCTCAAAATCAACTTCCTAAAATTTTGCCTGCTTTCCTAAAAAAATATCCAGAAATTCGTTTGCAACTTATGGTCAGCAATCGTCGAGTAGATGTTATTAATGAAGGAATTGATATTGCTCTACGAGTTCGCTCAAAACTAGATGATGACCCGAGTTTAGTTCTTAGACAATTTGCTCTGATAGAACAGAGTCTGTTTGCAAGTCAGGCCTATTTAAATGAGTTTGGTGATATAAAAACTCCTGAGCAGCTAAGCGAACACCGTATTTTAAGTCTTTCTGAAGAGCACCTTGATCAGCAATTTCTTTTGCATGGACCAGACAATCAGCAAAAGAAAATCAAAGTCAGCCCTACCATAATGGGTACAAACATACACATGTTGGCGCAATTGGCGAGTCAAAACTGTGGTATCGCTTTACTCCCAGAAAGCGCAGCAGAAGATTTTCTAAAATCTGGACAACTTGTACAAATATTACCAGAATGGAAAGCGCCTCACGGTATATTACATGCCGTATATCCATCACGCCGAGGGTTGCTACCTGCTGTACGAGTATTTATCGATTATTTGGTAGAACATCTTTCTGAGCATTAAAATAAATTAAAATAAAAAAAGTTCGATAATTATCGAACTTTTTTTATTTTCAAATTGCAGGATAATTTCCTACACCTTCAGGCCAAGGTGTTAATAGCTCAAAGCCTGTATCAGTTACAGCAACCATATGCTCCCATTGAGCAGATAACGAATGATCTTGGGTAATGACAGTCCACCCATCATTCAGCTCTTTCACTTGCGGTCTGCCCGCATTAATCATCGGTTCAATGGTAAAGACCATTCCCTTCTTTAAAACCAAACCTTGGCCACGTTGTCCATAATGTAGAACATTGGGTTGTTCATGATAAACCTTACCAATCCCATGGCCACAATATTCTCGAACAATGCTATACCCTTCTCGATGGGCAACTGACTGAATAGCGTAACCGATATCACCTAATGTAGCTCCCGGTTTAACGGTATGAATACCAGCAACCATCGCCTCATAAGTTATTTCAACAAGTTTTTTTGCTTGTGGATTTACATTACCCACAAAATACATACGGCTCGTGTCACCAAAGTAGCCGTCTTTAATAATTGCGACATCAATATTGATAATATCGCCATCTTTTAAAATTTTATTCGGCGATGGAATTCCATGGCAAACCACTTCATTTACTGAGGTACATATTGTTTTAGTAAAACCATGATATCCAACATTGGCAGGAATAACTTTTAAAGTATTTACAATATAGTCGTTACACAGGTTATCTAAATATTCAGTAGATACACCTGGTTTAACATGTGCCTCTATCATTTCTAAAACTTGCGCAGCCAAGCGTCCAGAAACTCTCAACTTTTCTAGATCTTGTTCAGTTTTTATTGTAACAGTAGAAGCTCTCATTCAGTTTTATCCTCGTAGACACTATTTTTACAATGCCTACAAAAATGTAAGTTAATTTAGAATATTTTAGAACGGATATAGGATAGGCTGGAAGCGTTAAGTGCCCAAATATTCAACATTCATAATAGAAATTTATACTTTTATTTTTGCATAATTTTTTTAAAAAGTCAGACATAAAAAATGATTTACGCATTTCTTTCAATGGTTTTTCAACTACATACTTTAACCAGTTGATATTTTTGATATCTATTAAAGGTTTTTATACTCCGAAAAAAATCTTTTTCACATAAAATACCGCTTGATCATGCTCTCTTTTGCTCTAAAATTCCTTCTTTTTTATTAAATTTAATTTATGCAACATCTTCGTACTGGAGATATTATTGCCTTAGGTTTTATGACCTTTGCCCTCTTTATTGGGGCTGGCAATATTATCTTTCCTCCCATTGTCGCTCAACAAGCCGGTGATCATGTATGGCTTGCTGCTATAGGCTTTTTGATTACTGCAGTTGGTCTCCCTGTAATTACCATTATGGCACTCTCTCGTATGCAGGGTTCCATTGAAATTATTAGCTCTCCTCTAGGTCGAGTTGCAAGTCTGATTTTAACTGTAGTTTGTTATTTATCAGTAGGCCCTTTATTTGCAACTCCACGTACAGCTACTGTTTCTTATGAGATTGGTTTTTCTTCTTATTTTGGAACATCAAGTAGTAGCCTTTTGATCTATAGTGCAATTTATTTTTCATTTGTAACTCTAGTTTCTCTTTATCCAAACAAGTTATTGGATACAGTTGGACATGTACTTGCTCCGCTAAAAATTATTGCATTAGCAATTTTAGGCATTGCAGCAGTCATGATTCCGTCTGGTTATGTTCCTGCTCCAATCAACCATTACGTTGCTTCTCCAGTTTCAGAAGGTTTCGTAAATGGTTATCTCACCATGGACACTTTAGGCGCATTAGTATTTGGTATTGTAATTATTCAAGCGATTTACTCGCGTGGTGTTACCGATAAAAAGCTAGTGACTAAATATGCAATTATTGCCAGTCTCATTTCAGGTGCTGGACTTACATTAGTTTATTTAAGCTTGTTTAAATTAGGTTTAGGTAGCCATGAAGTTGCACCAAATGCAGCAAATGGTGCAGTAATTTTACATGCGTATGTTCAACATGCTTTCGGCAATATGGGTTCGCTATTTTTAACTGGCCTCATTTTTCTAGCATGTATGGTAACAGCGATTGGCTTAACTTGCGCTTGCGGTGAGTATTTTGCTCAGTTAACTAAATTACCGTACAAACTTTTAGTATTCATTTTAGTTGGTTTCTCTTTCGTTATTTCTAATCTTGGATTAACCAAACTTATTGCTGTATCAGTGCCTGTTTTAAGCGCAATTTACCCACCTGCAATTGTGGTAATTATGCTGAGCTTCTTTTGGAAATTCTGGCACAAGCCTTCTTTTATTGTTGGTTCAGTAACAAGTATTGCTTTTATCTTCGGGATTATTGACGGTCTTAAGGTTGCAGGTTTTGGTGATTATTTACCCGATTTTCTTCAACACTTACCTTTAAACGAACAAAACTTAGCTTGGTTGATCCCATCTTTAGTTGTTCTCATCATTACCGTAATGATTGACAAAGTTAAATTTAAAAACATTTAATCTAGTGTCTATTTTGAAATCGAGTTTTACCCAAACATGATTTTATATATTAAATAAAATGCTGAGTTTACCCAACCAGCATTTTGTTTCCACACTAATTTGAATGACAAAACAATTATAGATATAATCAATTTTTACTGTAAAATTACACTAAAATAATTTTTAGCTTACTAGGAAAGAAGAGCAACAATGAAAAGTAAATATTACCTAACATTAGCAGATGCAGAGTTTTTAATGGAAGAAGCTCAAAAATATGCAATTGAACACAACTTTAAAGTTAGTATCGCTATTGTTGACGAAACAAGTTCTTTACTACTCATGAAACGTTTAGATGGTGCTTCGCCTTTAAGTTCCCATTTATGTTTAGAAAAAGCAAAATGTTCTTCAATATCAGGTAGACCTTCAAAATTCTATGAAGAACTTCTGCAAAATGGTCGCTTAGGTTTTTTAAGTATGCCGAGTGCTCAAGGCATGCTAGAAGGTGGTAAACCAATTCTTTATGACGATCAAATTTTAGGTGCAATTGGTGTTTCTGGCGTTCAATCTTTTGAAGATGCAGAAATTGCCCAACATGCCATTGACCTCTTTTTAAAAAAACAAAATAGTTAATCTGAACTTATAGAGAAGAGAAATTATTACACTTTTCACTTAAATATTTCTCTTTTCTAAAAAAGTAAGTATTTTATACAAAAATATTTAATATTTACTTTTTTAATACCCTAACCTTTTATAAACATAGAGTTTTTTATAAAACTGCTCAAAAAATTTTCTATTCACTATTGAATTGAATTAAAAATAGAAGTACAACATTAAACTTATTCTTGACTAAAACATTCAGTTTTAGCACAACCACAAGGAGGGATGGAGATGTTATCATTACATTTCAACAAACAAGTCTTCATTAACACTCTGAACAGCAAAGATTCAGTTGTTTATGGAGTAACGCCGCTTGCTCTTATGCTGACTTTACTGTTTCAAGGTATGATTAAGGGAAATCTGAAACCCGAATACTTTATGTATGCGATGGTTGTTTCTTTCATATTTTGTGTGTGGGCCTTTGTCGACCATAAGATGCGAAAATTAGCTAAAAGACGTCTTAGTCAACAGAACTCGAATACTTAAAAAATGGATGAGTGATCATCCATTTTTATATATCTAAAAATAAAAAAATTGTTCCGATAACTAAAATAGCCGTAGCAAGTAATTCAGTCACAATTAATCCTACCATCATTAAAGACATTAACCATGAAGGCAAACCAAAACGGCCTAACTTGTGCGGTCGTTTAAATTGATTTGTCGTGTCCTGTAAATAGCCATGTAGGATATAAACTAAAATTGAAAAACTAAAAAACAGAATATTTGCAAACACGCACCACAAAGTAATATTTTCATTTAAAACAGTAAAGTAGCTTAAGACAGCTAGAATTAGGCTAGCGGCTGCATATAACAAACTACTTCGATGAGCGATATCTACATAATAATGAGCACGACTTAATTCTGAACGGCGTATTTGCCAATATTTCCATACTCCGGTTAACATCCCTATCCATAAAAATATGCCACTAAACACAATAGCTAACTGTACAGCCTGTGGTAAATACATCTTTTTTCCAATTATTCGTTTTATTCAAATTTAATGAGTTGTATAACATAATTATTGACTTCATAGTCACATTTTAATCAAGTTTCATTTTAGAACTCGTGTAAATTAAAGATATCTACAAACTTATCACTATGAAATATTATGGATAATACTTTTGAATCATTTTGGATGACCTGCAAAGATGGTTATCAACTTGCTGCACATTTTTATCCAGCTCAATCAAAACAACTGGCCAGTCCCGTGTTGATTTGTCCAGCCACAGGTATTACCAAAAACTTTTATCATTCTTTTGCTAGTTGGTTAAGTGAACAAGGCTATGATGTATTAAGCTTTGATTTCCGTGGAATTGGAGATTCATTGCATGGGCCGTTAAAGCAAAGTGGTGCAAGTATTAATGATTGGGGAACTCTCGATATCCCTTGTGCAATTGATACTTTATTAGGAAAAACCCAAGCACAACAAGTTACTCTTCTTGGCCATAGTGCTGGTGGGCAATTGCTAGGAATTGTGCCTAACTTCCATAAAGTAGCAAAAGTTGTTGCAGTCGCAGGTTCTACTGGCCACGTAAAAGGTCTTAAGGGTAAAACCAAGTTTTTAGCGCCAGTGATGTTTAATGTTATCTTCCCGATCTCTAGTGCCTTAAAAGGTTATGCTGCTACCCAATTTATTGGAATGGGAGAAAACTTACCTAAAAAAGTCGCTCAACAGTGGCGTGAATTTTGTAGTCATCCCGGCTATGTGAAAAACGCCATTGGTAAAACTATTTTTCAGGATTTTCATACTGAAATTAGCTGCCCTATTACTTCTATTTGGGCAAGTGATGATGAAATTGCAACCGAGCGTAATGTTGAAGCTTTATTAAAGTTGTATCCGAATGCACCTACAAAAATGCTAGAGCTAAACCCTATTAAACTCGGATATAAATCAATTGGGCACATGTTAATGTTTAAAAAATCACATCAAAAGTTGTGGTCGCTCTTGGAACAAGAAATTCGACACTAATTTTAATTAATCTTTCACTTTTTTTGCCTCTATACCCGTAATCCGGTATAGAGGTTTTTTTATCTGGAGGATTTAACTCCTTTTATAAAATTACTTTATTATCTTTATGGTTAATATAAAAATTTAAAATACTATTCATGGATTATCCTTTGTATTAAAAACAAGCATTTTTTACGTAAATACGTCGATATACCTTTAAAGTTCTGCTATGGTAATTTATACGAAGCTGTTGTTTAAAAACGGTTAAATTAACCTATTTTTAATACAAACGGCTTCTTTTTTTCTGTTTTAGCTAAACCTAAAGATATTGTTCAAGGATAAATATGCTAGCACTAGAGCCTCGACATATTCATATGAATCAACATGCTGTTGATAAAACACATGCATTACAGTGTCTAGTAGATATATTGGAGAAAGATGGGTTAGTCACACCTGACTATATTACAGGACTCATTAATCGTGAAGAGCAAAGCGCAACCTATTTAGGTCAAGGCATAGCTATTCCCCACGGTACTCCCCAATCTCGTGAATGTATTTTGGAAACAGGTATCCGTTTAGCTCACTTCCCCGAAGGAATAATATGGGATGGTGAAAACAGAGTTTATTTAGCTGTTGTTATTGCAGCAAAATCAGATGAACACTTACAAGTCCTACAAATATTAACCCGAGCTTTAATGCATGATGTAAGTGAACAGGTAAAAAATGCAAAACAACCTGAGCAAATTATTGAAATATTACAAGCTCAGCCGTTATCTTTAAATTTACATGAAAATTTAATTCAAACTGAAATTGAATCTCAAGATATTGAAGATTTGTTTTGGTCAGCATCTCAAATTCTAAAAAAACACAATTTTGTAAAATGTGGTTTTCTAAGTTCGCTTAATCCAGATCAAGTTATTCAACTACAAGATCAGATCTGGTCTATTTCAAGTACCAAATTCGTTCAACAACCAGCAATCAGTATCGTAAAGCCTCGCCATGCATTACAGCTAGGTGGAAAAAAGTTAAATACACTCGTATGTATTGCTGCCAATGAGCAATTAGATAGCCAGAGATTTAATCGGCTAATTGATATTCTGTTTAATCCAGAGCAAGTTGCACAATTAGATCAAACACAAGCGCCAAATGAAATTGCCAAAATCATTGGGGCAGATGTTATTCCAGATTGGCCTCATCGTTCTGTTGTACTCGCTAATGCACATGGATTACATGCACGACCAGCCACTCATTTGGTGAACTTAACAAAAAGTTTTCAAGGTGATATTCAGGTCGCAGTAGATGAAGGGAATTTTGTTTCTGCTAAAAGTTTGACACGCCTCTTGGCTTTAGGATGTAAACGTGGACAAACTCTACGTTTTATAGCCGAACCAGAAACAGATGCAGTCGAAGGTTTAGATAAAGTTATTCAAGCAGTGCAACAAGGTTTAGGTGAAGAAGTCGAACCTATACAATCTTCCGATATAAAAATAGAGCCATCAAATAAAATTAAAGCTCCATCAAAACTACTTAGTTCAAATACGGGCATTGCCGCTTCAAGTGGTTTAGCTTTTGGTCCTGTTCATGTCATTAAACCTAAGGTTTATCAATATGAACGTATGGGTTTGAGCGTCAAAGTAGAAAAAGAAAATCTTGATATTGCCCTTCACGCAGTTAAAAACAACATTCACCAAGTTATTGCAAAATCTGAAGTGGCTGAAATTAAGCAGATCTTCCAAGCACATTTAGAAATGCTTGACGATCCAGATCTTATTAATGGTGTTTATCAAAAAATTAACTTAAACCTTTCTGCTCCTGCTGCTTGGCATGAACATATTGAAGCAGCAGCCAAAGAGCAAGCAGCTTTACCAGATCGCTTATTGGCTGAGCGGGCTGCAGACTTACGAGATATTGGCGATCGGGTTTTGGCTCAACTTTGTGGTGAAGTTATCATTGAAGAGCCTAAAGAGCCTTATATTTTAATTATGTATGATGTGGGGCCAAGTGATGTGGCCCGCCTTAATAAAGATCGAGTTGCAGGTATTTTGACAGCCGTAGGTGGTGCAAGTGCGCATAGTGCTATTGTTGCTCGTGCTTTAGGTATTCCTGCAATTGTCGGCGCTGGTGAGCAAGTACTAGATATTGAGCAAAAAAGTTCTCTTTTAATTAATGGAGATACAGGAACCTTTATCTTAAATCCTAATACTCAGCAAATCGAACAAGCAAAACAAGAACGCGAGCATCAGAAAAAAATTCGTGAAGAGGCTGAACGTCACAGTCAAGAACCTGCAATTACTCTAGATCAGCATCAAATCGAGATTGCTGCCAATTTAGGAAAAGTTCAAGCGACAGCCCATGCAGTCGAGTGTGGTGCTGAAGCAATTGGCCTACTGAGAACAGAGCTTGTTTTTATGGCGCATAGTAGCGCCCCTAGTGAAGCTACCCAAGAAGCAGACTATCGTATTGTTTTAGATGCTCTTGCAGGCCGACCACTCGTAGTACGTACTCTAGATGTAGGTGGTGACAAACCACTCCCTTACCTTCCAATTGCTGAAGAAGAAAATCCATTTTTAGGATTAAGAGGCATCCGCTTAACTCTGAGACAGCCAGAACTGTTGCGTCAACAACTTATTGCTTTGCTTAAGGCTGCCGATGATCGCCCTTTAAGAATCATGTTTCCAATGATTGGCCGTGTAGAAGAATGGCGTGCAGCGAAAGCCATTCTTGACGAAGTAAAAGCAATATATCCGTGTACCGACTTACAAGTTGGTATCATGATAGAAGTTCCTTCAGCTGCTTTACTTGCACCTATCCTTGCTCAAGAAGTGGATTTCTTTAGCATAGGAACAAATGACTTAACTCAATATACTTTAGCCATTGACCGTGGACACCCTATCCTCTCGGCTGAAGCAGATGGCCTACACCCAAGTATTTTGCAATTGATTGATCAAACTGTAAAAGCTGCCCACAAACATGGCAAATGGGTGGGCATATGCGGTGAACTCGCTGCTGATCCAAAAGCTGTACCGATCCTTATGGGTTTAGGTGTAGATGAGCTTAGTATGTCACCGAATAGTATTCCTTTGGTTAAAGCTCAAATTCGTACACTCAACTACAGCAAAGCTCAGTTGCTTGCAAAGCGTGCACTAGAATGTGATAGCGCCCCTGCTGTACGTCAGTTATCCGAACAAGAAATGTAAAGATTAGGAATGGTAATGGCTAAAGTTTTAACAATTACTTTAAATCCTGCAATTGATATGACTATACAACTCAATGAGTTACAGATAGGTCAAGTGAATCGTCAAGAATCTGTAGAAATACATGCAGCAGGCAAAGGCTTAAATATTGCACAAGTTTTAAAAGATTTGGGGCATGAGGTTATTGTTTCTGGTTTTTTAGGCACAACTAACAAACAGATTTTTGATGAGCATTTTAAAAAAGCTCAATTCCAACCAGAGTTTATTTATATTGAAGGTGAAACTCGCCAAAATATAAAAATTGCTGAACATTCCGGAAGGATGACTGATTTAAATGGAAAAGGTTTCTTAGTATCCGAACTAGATAAGAAAAATCTCTTTCAAAAAATCGAAATGATTTTACCCCAGATCGATGTGGTTGCTATTGCAGGGAGTCTCCCGCAAGGTTTTAATGTTGATGAGCTACAACAACTTATTAAATTCATTCAAGGGCAAGGCAAAAAAGTTGCACTTGATACAAGTGGTAAAGCATTGGTCGCTGCAATCGAATGCCAACCATGGATGATTAAACCAAATACAGATGAGTTAGTTGAAAGTTATCAGCTTCCTGCCGCGACGTATTCTGAACAAAAAAAGCTTTTTGAAAACTTAGCTAAAATTGAGCATGTCGTCATTTCGATGGGTGAAGACGGTGTAAACTGGTTACATGACAGTCACCCACTTCATGCCAAAGCTCCTAAAGTGATCGTTAAAAGTACCGTTGGTGCAGGTGACTCTCTTTTAGCAGGAATGATCCATGGTTTAATCAATGGTTTCTCTGCCGAAGAAACATTAAAAACAGCCACAGCAATTGCGAGCCATGCTGTAACACAAATAGGTTTTCGCATTCCTAATGCTGAAAAGCTAAACCAATTAAAAGCCCAAACTACAATCAATTCATTGAGTGAATCTGATGCCAACTGCTAAACATTTATTATTTGTCATTAATAGTCCGCAACAGCAAGTCAATGCTTTGATTTTAGCTCGTAAACTTGCACAAGTTGCATCCCAACAAGGTTATGAGAATAGCATTACCACGATCAACGAATTTGATCCGAATGAAAGCTTTGACCAAGTCATCGTGATTGGTCAACGGCCGAAAGATCTTCATATTTTTGGTACACATTCTTTATCTTTCATTAGCATTGAAGAGATCAAAAATGATGCTCACACAGCGTTGCAAATAGCATTAGACAATTTTAAGTTTGCCCAAGACTGGCAAAATGATAATAGCCTAGCATTAACTACCGCTAAAAAATTTGTTGCAATCACCGCCTGCCCTACGGGGGTTGCACACACTTTTATGGCTGCTGAAGCTTTACAACAAGGTGCAGAAAAACTGGGTTATGACATTGAAGTAGAAACTCAAGGTTCTGTGGGTGCAAAGAATATCTTGTCACCTCAAGCTATTGCTGAAGCAGACATTGTCATTCTTGCGACTGACATTGAAGTTAATACAGATCGTTTTGTAGGTAAGCGCGTTTATCGATGCGGAACAGGCTTTGCTCTAAAGCAAACAGATAAAGCCTTTGCTGAAGCTATTAGCAATGCACAAGTTTTAGAACAAGGTAAGCAGCAAACATCTGCAGAAAACAAAGATAAAACCGAAAAAGTTGGCGTATATAAACATCTCTTAACAGGTGTTTCTTATATGTTACCTATGGTGGTAGCTGGAGGCCTTTTAATTGCTCTCTCTTTATGCTTTGGCCTTAATGCCGCTGAACAAGCAGGCAGCTTACCAGCTATATTAAAACAAATTGGGGCCGCTGCATTTATGCTTATGGTTCCAATGCTATCTGGTTATATCGCTTACTCGATTGCTGATCGTCCTGGTCTTGCACCTGGTTTAATTGGGGGCTTACTCGCTTCTCAGCTGCAAGCAGGCTTTTTAGGTGGCATTGTCTCAGGTTTTCTTGCTGGCTACATCGCGCTTTTTATTGCAAAAAAACTTAAACTTCCTACAAGTTTAGAAGCACTTAAACCTATTTTAATTATTCCCCTATTGGGTACATTATTCGTTGGCCTTATCATGTTTTACGTGGTGGGTCAGCCAGTAGCACATATTTTTGAGCTAATGAAAGACTTCCTAAACAACATGGGTACAACAAATGCCGTGTTAATGGGAATTATATTAGCAAGCATGATGTGTATTGATTTGGGTGGTCCAATCAATAAAGCAGCCTACGCTTTTACTGTCGGCTTACTGACAACAAACACGTATATGCCCATGGCAGCTACGATGGCTGGCGGTATGGTTCCTGCTATTGGTATGGCAATTGCAACTTTCATTGCTAAAAGTAAATTTAGTACAGGAGAGCGAGATGCTGGAAAAGCCGCTTTCGTATTAGGTTTATGTTTTATTTCTGAAGGTGCTATTCCATTTGCAGCAAAAGACCCAATGCGTGTAATCCCGACGTGTATTTTAGGTGGAGCAGTAACTGGAGCACTTGTTGCCCTTTTCCATTGCGAATTGGTTACTCCTCACGGCGGTGTATTTGTTCTTTTAATTCCGAATGCAATTAATCATGCTTGGTTATATCTTGCTGCAATTGCTGCGGGTAGTATCGTTACAGGAATAAGCTATGCGATTGTTAAGAAAAAGTTAGAAGAAAAGCCCGTGGCTATTTCATAATAAAAAAGGGAGAATTTATATTCTCCCTTTTTTATAAATTATATATGCCAGATCTCATAAAAATTTAAATTAAAAACTACTTAATAGTTAATTGTCTAAGACTTAACTCATTTAATCTGAATAGCTCTTGCCATAATTTGTGCTGGCACTTCCTCTGCCAACATTACAGTTAAAGTTGGTTGGTTTTGCGATTTAGTAGATAAATTCTGAGATTCTAAAACCGCATTCACATCCTTAGGAGCTAATTTAAACATTGCACCTGTCGCAGGATCTACAATTAAAATACCAATTAACCCGCCAAAAAGAATATTACCAAAATACCACCCACTCAATGTTCCAGTAACTTCTACAGTCTTGCTTTGATAACCTGCTTTACTAAAAGTGACCTGATAGCTTTCTGGTTTGAAATAACCTGCTCCTTTTTTCAAACTTACTGTTGCTGGGGTTTGTCCTGTATGGATTTTTATTCCTTTACGATTTTTAATTTCAATTGTTGCAGATTCTGGAACACTAGTGAAAGTAAGTGTTTGGGAAGAACCAGAAACAATAGTTGCACAACCATTAATTCCCAAAGTTAAAGCAATCAACGAAGTAAGTAGGATTTTTTTCATCATTAAGCCAAAAGATTTATCAATATTTATTGGAATACGCACTATAATAAACGAAACAAAAAATAACAATTAAAATACAATTCATCAGATTAACAATTAAACATTTAGTACAATATAATTTATAGACAAAATTCACTCTCTATCATAATTTATGATTTAAGAGCTAATATATAAATTACTAATAAAATTCAATAGCTTATAATAAAAAATAATTTTAATTTACTAAATAATAGATGTTTCATGTTAAATTTATGGTAAATTTTATGAATATAAAAATAAATCAAAACACTGATATATAAAGATATTTATTATTTAAATATCTTAATTTTTCATAATTATGACTTTAGAGACAAAAACTTTCTCGTTCAATGCCACGGTCAAATCATAATTTTTTTTCTACGATGCGGTTGCAAGCAATATCGTTCATTTAACGATCAAGCAAGCTTAGATGCAAACTTATATATCGATTCAAAGAGCTTTTGGGACTGCTTTGTTAAGCAGTATTAATTTTCAATACTCTTTGATTATAGAGGAAGAATATTTTTAAGTTCGTGCAAAGATATAGTAATGCTCTATAAAGATAAGGAATATTCAAGGCCATTATCAACTGAAGCTATATAACTTTTGCTCATCAAGTAAAGTCCTGCTATAACTTGCTTGATGAAACTATATTTTTCAACTATTAAAGATAGTTCACCAGGAATGCGATCCACCAAGGTATGGGGAAAAGTCAATGACAAAGAAGTATGCGCGTTTTTTACCTACAACAGAATCTTTTACTCTTGAAGATTTTCCATATTATTGGATTACTCAAGTACATGCTCAATATGTACAAAACATTGATAATGCTTTAAAAAAATATGGTTTAGATAACTCACGTCGACGTATTATGTTGGCTTTAAGCAGCAAGCCCCATGCGAGTGTTTCTGAACTTTCAGATATGATTATTTCAAAAATGTCGACTACTACAAAAATCGTTTATCGATTAAAAGATGAAGGACTGGTTGAAACATATTCCTGCCAGTCTGACGGCCGAATTACCCGCGTAGTACTTACAGAAAAAGGTACTGAAATGATCAACAAGATCAATGATCTAACCAGTGTAGTACTTGAGCAGTCGTTTGAAGGTATTACTCCTTTACAACTCGAAAAAATGATGGAAAGTTTAAAATTACTTTTAAAGAACCTTTCTCGTTAAAACCAAATAAAAACTCTCTTATAGATAACAATTTAAGCTCTCCTTACGAGAGCTTAATTATTTTAATATTTTGTCTGAGCCATTGAGAGATATAGCAGCCTACATAAAATAATCAATTAACCTTCTATCTGTTGACTTGAGCTTGCAACTCAAGTAGAAATTCTCTTTCAATAACTGAATAGCAAACCCCGGAAAAATGGCTAAAAGAAAATACAAAAGTGACAAGTTTCAAGTACGTCGTATTAACCGTGAATGGTGGGTACTCGAAAAAGATCTTGAATCAAATTGCTATTTAAAACATGAGCAAGTGGCGACAAAAACATTAGCAAACAACTATGCTGATGATTATATCGAACAATACTATATGAACCTGTACATTCAAGAACAGTTAAAAAAACCAGAAACTGCGTAAAAAGCCATTTTGGCTTTTTTTATTTTTAGTAGTTAGAATTTCTAAAAATTATGTATAAAAAAAACCTACATCTTGGGGAAAATGTAGGCTATAAAATGCACAAAAAGGAAATATATATCCTTTTTGACAAAAAGAATTTTACGATAATAGAAGCCTTTATTTTATGTTACTTTTGTAAACTTAATAGTGATTATTGTATTTATTTAAACTGTCTTTAGGATTTCTTTATTTATATAATCTAAAGGAAATTTAAGTTACTAGATTTTTTATTTTTCCCGTTTTCTTCTTCTCATCGTTAAGTTTATTTGTATTAAGCTAATTATATCAAGCCAGTTATAAGTTTCTGTTTTAATAAGTTTTTTACAAAAATCATCATAAATATTTTTTTAAAGTCAAGAATGCTAAAAACTAATAAATAACAAAAACATAAATTAAATATTGAGTATATAATAATTTTAACAACCCAGTTTTAGTTCAAAAAAAATACACATAAAATTTATTTATACTATTTTGGATACTACAGAAAGATTACAATACCCACTAATAAATAGATTAATCAACTCTCAATCTTTCTAGGCATGTTATGACTTCAATGTCGAACACTACCCAAAAGCATTTTATTGTTGAGCAAATTCCACTACCAACTTGGGTAAGTGATGAAAATGGCTTGATATTATATTGCAATGTAGAGTGTACAGAATATTGGTTGGATACTTTTTCTCCATTGCCAGAGCAATGGTTAGATTTTATATATCCTGCTGATTTAGATGAAGTCAAAAATAGATGGCTCGAAGCAATTCGCCTTCAAAAAAGAATAGAATTAAAATGTCGACTTCTCCAAGTTGGAAATCAATATAGATGGTGCAAACTCTCTATTCAAGCATCTAAGTATCACGGCCCATCTCAAGTTAACGAATGGTATGTTAGCTTTTTAGATATTGATCATGATATCCAAGAACAACAAAACTTGCAGAAGAATATTGAAATACAAAATCAAATGTTAGACATCAGTGAGGATTGCATTAAAGTACTTAATGTAGATGGCACAGTTTCTCATATGAATAAATCAGGATGCCTCGCTTTAGGTATCCCTGTTGACGAAACAGAATTTGGAATGAAATGGCTTGAGTTATTGCCACCTCATATTCGTAAGCGTGGGCGCGTTGCTTTAAAAAAAGCTCTTCAAGGAAAGGTTGCTCGATTTGCAGGGATGAGCTGTTTACCCAATCAAAACCCTGAATATTGGGATAATATGCTTACCCCGATTCATCGGGAAAATGGTGAAATTGGACAAATACTTTGTGTCTCACGTAATGTTACCCAACAACATTTGGCAGAAAACCAGCTCAGGAATATGAGTGAGAGAGATGAGCTGACTGGTTTATGTAATCGGCGCTCATTTAAATTTCAACTTAAACGTACCCTCACCTACTCAAAAGACACCCAAACAAGTGTGGGGTTGCTTTTAATTGACCTTGATCATTTTAAACATATTAATGATACTTTAGGGCATAGCGCAGGCGATCATCTTTTAAAAGTTTTATCCAAACGCTTTAGCCATTGTGTCGATGATGAACGATGTTTTGTTGCGCGATTAGGTGGAGATGAATTTGCGGTTATTATTAATAACCTCAAATCTGAAAATGATGTGCGCGACCTAGCAGCCATTTTACTTCAACAGCTAAATCAACCTATCACCTATTTAGGTAATGTTCTAAATGGTGGCATGAGTATTGGTTGCGCAATTTACCCGCAAGATGCCATAGATCAGTCAGGTTTACTTAGTTGTGCTGATATGGCATTACATGACTTAAAAGCACGTGGTCGTGGCGGAATTCGCATGTATGATCCATGCATGATGCAAATGACTGAAACAGTCGCTTCTCAGCTTAATTTAGCACGCCAGTTAATTCGCCATCATACAATTCAGCCCTACTATCAACCTAAAGTAGATTTAAGAACCCATCATGTAGTTGGTTTTGAAGCTTTATTAAGATGGCATACCACCTCAGCTCAAAGAGGCTACCCTGCACAAATTGCAGAAGCTTTTAAAGATTATAATTTAGCGAGTAAAATCGGTGAAACAATGCAACATCAAGTTTTACGTGATATCGCAAAATGGATAAATCTTGGTATTACACCCCTTCCTGTTTCCTTAAATGCCGCACCTGTAGAGTTCTTAAGAGATAACTACGCTGAGCGGCTTTTGAAAAAGATTAATCAATTTCAAATACCGACTCATTATATTGAAATTGAAGTCACTGAACACATGTTGGGTGATCGAGGTTCAGAGTATGTAATCCGAGCACTGAATAAATTAAAACAGCATGGGGTCCGTATTGCACTAGACGACTTTGGTACTGGTTTTTCATCGCTCACACATATTCGTGATTACCCGATTGACAGTTTGAAAGTAGATTGTAGTTTTATACAAAAGATGCAGCACGACCCATCAATTTATGCAATTGTGCAAGCAATTGGGTTACTCGCTCCAAATTTATCACTTGGGCTTATCGCTGAGGGGATTGAGACCCCTGAACAAGAAGAGCTACTTCGGCAGTTTGGTTATAGTATAGGTCAAGGATTCTTATTTGAATCTGCTATAGATGCCAATCAAGTTATTTCAATACTTAGACAAAATCAACCTTACTTAGAAAGTCATTACAATGCTTTAAGCTAAAATAGCTAATAAGCTTTTTGGTTCTGTTCATACTAAAAATAAACAATAACTTTTAAAAAATTGTTCATAATATAGGCATAAAGATAATAATTTGGTGTTTTGCCACCCCACATTGTCACAGGACAATAAGGAGCAATATATGAGTTATCACCATATCTTGGTTCCAGTCGATGGTTCTCCTACTTCACTTATTGCTGTCAATCATGCAGCGGCAGTTGCTAAGGCCTTTGGTAGTAAAGTGACTCTAGTATATGCGCTGACCATAGATCCTTTCATTTCTGTAGAATTTATTGATAGTACAGAATTAGCACAGGATTACTTTAATAAAGCTAGAGCATCTATTCAGACTATTTTAGATCAAGCTAAAGAACAATTTAGCCAGCATGGAATTTCTGTTGAAACAAAAATTGTTGAAGGTCACACAATTCACACAGAAATTATTAAAGCAGCTACCGAGCTAAAAGCAGACTTACTAGTGATTGGCTCTCATGGTCGAAAAGGGTTTAAAAAGTTCTTCTTAGGAAGTGTGACTCAAGCTCTTTTAGGAGAAATTCATTTACCGGTACTCGTCGTAACCGAATAGTTTTTCTAAAGCAAAAAACCGATCTATAATGATCGGTTTTTTAATGGGCAGCTTTATTGAGTCTTATATGTAAACTTAATGAGAGATCCTGGATTTTCTAATGTGTTGGTTACAGAGCCATCATCCTTTTGAACATTCCCAGCCGTGTCAGTTAATACATATAAAACGTTCCCATCTGGGCTGGCAATTACATCACGATAACGGTTGTTGCTTTTAAACATTGGCACAGCATCATCATAAGTCGTACTGTAGGTTGGATCTAGCTTGATACGGAAAATAACGCCACGTTTTAAAGATGGAACCAATAATGTATTTTCCCAACCAGAAATAGCTTTTCTACCGCCCTTATAGACATAAGCAGATGACGGCGCAACTGTTGGCCAGCAAATATAGGCCATATCCCCACAAGTTGGGTCATTATAGTTATAGGTATCTTGAACGGTATATAAAGTTTTTAATGGTGGTATAAAGTTTTTACCAGTCCATTCAGATTCTTTCGTTACTGGTACACCTGCGGCTACTTTTACTCCGTTCTGAGCCAAATCCTTAATTGATTTATTGGCGGCTGCCGAATAATTTGCATAAGCATAGCCACTATCGTCTTTATAACCTGCTACATTTGGCCAACCATAGTTTCCGCCTTTAACTATGATGTTAATTTCGTCATCAGAGTTTGGGCCTTGTTCAGATTGCAACAATTTACCATTTGGAGTGAATGCTAAGCCCTGTGGGTTACGGTGCCCGAGCGTATAAATATGGCTAACCACCCCGTTAAAACTTGGATTATCTTTTGGAATACTTCCATCAAGATTTAAGCGGAGTACTTTACCCATGTAGGTGTGATAGTCTTTGCCATTCAGCTCTTGTTGAGTCGGCGTGTGTTGTGCTTGATTTGGCAAGAACAAATAAGCAAGTTGGTTACGCCCTTGGTCACCAATCGTATAATAAATCTTTTGATCTGGACCAATGACAAGACGACCTGACTGATGGTCTTTCGATGAAGGTAATCCTGCTAACAAATCGACTGGCTTCTCAAGCGTATCTGTTGACTTGTTATAAGTATAGCGACGAATAATCGTTTGATTCGGTAATTCTTTATCTAGAGATTTCGGATTTTTAAATGTACCTGAAATATAAATATAAGGATTATTTTTAAAGTCAGGATGAAAAGCAAAGCCTAACAAGCCATTTTGTCCATCAGCATCACTTACAATCTCAGGCACCTGAAAAATTGTTTTTACACTGGCCGACTCAGGATTCACTCTTAAAATCTTACCTGTTGCTCGTTCAGTTAACCAAATTTGATTATCAGGTCCCCATAACAAAGCATGTGGCTTATTTAAATTAGTTAGAATAACTTTTTTATCAAACTTGTCTATTTTAGCTTTAGCAAATTGAGAAGGAGTAAGAGGAACATCAGCTAATGCTGCATTGAGAGTAACTAACTGAGCAGCGCCCAGTAAGGCAATTTTAGCCAATAAATGTTTATTCATGTGTCCACCTTATAAATTGTCAGAATTTTCCGAGAATTTTTAAACCTTTATTAAAGGCTTTGTACGTTTTCTCTCTATATTTTGTATTATGATGAATAGCAAATTTATTAAAATCCAATTTTCTGAAAGGCTCTGTTGCATAAAAGTAGCTATTAAAAATAAATAAACTCTTTTTAAGATGAGTCACTTAACTTTACGATTTTTCTATTTATTTACCGCTCTACTCATTTTATATCTAAATTGTCTTGAAAGCGGCGCAATTTAAATAAACACTTATTAACGAAGTAATTGATTGTTAAAAATTAATACTTAAAGAGACAATTCTAATGAGAAAAATATACATCATAAAAAGATAAAAGTTAGAAGCTGTAATTAAAGAAAAGTTTTATAAGCAAGGCGGTCTTATGTATGCAAATTTTAAACCTATTAAGAAAAATCATGCTGATCAATTAAATTTATTTGAACCAACTTTTGAATATAAGATGGATATTTTCCCAAGTGATGATTGTCCACTCATTTTATTGAATCAAAATGAGCTTAAGTGGCGAAAAGCTAAATTTGGAATGCTTCCTCCTTATGCCAAAGAAATCGCATTTAAATATGCAACTTATAATGCCAGAACAGAGACAGTACAACAGAAACGCTCTTTTAAACATGCTTGGTTAAATAACCAATTTGCACTTATTCCTGTTGAAGCCATCTATGAACCTAAATACATCAATGGAAAAGCTCATTGGTATGGAATTTTCCGGCAAGATGGGCAACCTTTTACACTTGCAGCGATCTACGAGGAAACACTTATTGATGAACAGAAAGTTAGGTCAATGTCGCTATTAACAATTAATGCTGATCACCACCCTTTTATGAAACAATTTCATAAACCTAATGATGAAAAACGATCCATCATTGTGATACCTGATGATCTGAGGAATGATTGGCTTAATTGCTCTCACACTGAAGCAAAAGATTTTTTCCTAGATATGCCTTCGAATGAGTTTACTTCGATGCCAAAAGCCGAAATGAAAAATTATGATTAACTCGGTTTAGCAAGCTTAGGTTAGTCAACCTTAAAAACTTATGTTATTCTTCGGGCACTTTTAAATGCCTCAAATTTTCTATACCTATGACGCTTACGCCACCTTAAGTTTATTTACGCTTATCTCCTGTAAATAACTCATCACTGTTTAGTGATGTGGTGTAGTCGCTTGTGTTGGTATATCACATCACTAGCCTTTTCAAAATTTAGAACTTAGGCTATTTCTCATGTTAACGAATGTCCGAGAACAATGGTTCTCTAATGTCCGCGCAGATATTCTTTCCGGTCTTGTTGTGGGTCTTGCTTTAATTCCAGAAGCAATTGCATTTTCAATTATTGCAGGTGTAGATCCAAAAGTTGGCCTATACGCCTCTTTTTGTATTGCCGTCATTATTTCTTTTGTCGGCGGTCGCCCGGCTATGATTTCGGCTGCTACGGGTGCCATGGCTTTAGTTATGACAACGCTCGTAAAGGAACATGGACTTCAATATTTATTTGCTGCAACGGTATTAACCGGTGTCATACAAATTTTGGCTGGATATTTTAAACTTGCCAAACTCATGCGTTTTGTTTCCAAGTCAGTTGTTATTGGATTCGTTAATGCCCTAGCCATACTCATCTTTATGGCTCAATTACCAGAATTAATAAGCGTGACATGGCATGTCTACTTACTAGTAGCTATTGGTTTAGGAATTATTTATCTATTCCCCTATATTCCCAAAATTGGAAAATTCTTTCCATCTCCCCTTATCTGTATTGTGGCAGTCACACTACTCGCTATTTTCTTAGGCTTTGATGTTCGAACGGTTGGTGATATGGGTTCACTACCCGACACTTTACCGATATTTCTAATTCCCGATATTCCTTTTAATTTAGAAACACTTCTGATTATTCTTCCATATTCTTTAGCTCTTGCTGCCGTTGGTCTACTTGAATCAATGATGACGGCAACAATTGTTGATGAAATGACAGATACATCTAGTGATAAGTTTCAAGAGTGTAAAGGTCAAGGCATTGCCAATATTGCCTCAGGTTTTATGGGGGGTATGGCGGGTTGTGCCATGATTGGTCAATCAATGATTAATGTAAAATCGGGTGGCCGCACACGTTTATCCACTTTTTGTGCAGGTATATTCTTACTTATTCTCGTTGTATTTTTAAGTGATTGGTTAAAGGTTATTCCCATGGCCGCTCTGGTTGCTGTCATGATTATGGTATCGATTAGTACTTTTGAGTGGAGCTCACTGACTCAATTTAAGAATAATCCTAAAAGTAGTAATGTCGTTATGATCGCAACAGTTATTGTGGTAGTTGCTACCCATAACTTAGCGTTAGGTGTATTAACTGGAGTATTACTTTCAGCACTTTTCTTAGCAAATAAACTTGAAAATGATATTCGTATAGAAACTTCATTCGAAAATCAAGCTCGTCTATACGAATTAAGAGGTCAAATATTTTTCAGTTCATCTGAAAAATTTATGCAAAGTTTTAACTTTAAAGAAGAAGTTAAAGACGTCATTATTGATCTCACCCATTCTCATATTTGGGATGTGACTTCAGTTGCCATGCTAGATTCAGTAGTGAATAAATTTCAAAAGAATGGTATTAGGGTAACAGTTCGCGGTTTAAATGAAGCCAGCTCAATCATGATTGATAAATATGGTACTCATGCGAAAATTTAAGAAAGGTCCTTCGGGACCTTTTTTAATTTCAAGCCATGCTTCTTATTAAGGAGATTTATATAGCAACCGGTTTGGGCTACCTGAAGGATTTTTTACTACATTACTACTTGCTTGATTTAAAAGATTAGTTGTAATTGTCTGAGGCGTAGCACTAGGTGTACTTTGTAACATTTGAGCAACTATACCTGCAGTATGAGGGGTAGCCATTGAGGTTCCATTTAAAACTTTAGTTGCTGTATTACTCCCAATCCAAGAAGAGTTAATCTGGCTTCCGGGCGCGAAAATATCAACACAGCTTCCATAATTAGAATAGCTGGCTCGAGTATCTGTATTATCTGTAGCAGCAACAGTAATCGCCTTACTTACTCTGGCAGGAGAAGAACTACATGCATCTGTATTAGAGTTCCCTGCAGCCACAACCATCACATAACCATTATTAAATAAGTTTTCAACCGCACTATCTAAAGATGTACTTGCATCACCGCCTAATGACATATTCACAACAGCAGGCTTTTTACCATTCTTTAATATCCAATCTAAACCAGCAATCACGTTACTCGAGGCACCAGATCCATCACATCCTAAAATTCGTATCGGTACCAAACTTACATTCTTAGCCACACCATAAGTACTGCCTCCCACTGTTCCTGCAACATGAGTACCATGACCATTACAATCCGTTGTGCCATTTCCATCAGATATCGCGGTATAACCACTTAATACTCGTCCAGAGAACTGTTGATGTGTAGACAATATTCCTGTATCAACAATATAAGCTGTTGTACCTGAACCTGTCTGTAAGTATGAATAGGCTGAATTTAAAGGTAAGGTTTTCTGATCAATACGATCTAGTCCCCAATCTGGATTGCTTTGGGTAGTCGCATCAATTTTCATGATTGTGTCATTTTCTACTGAAAGGACATTTGGATTTTTTTTCATGGCTTCAACAAAAGCAGTACCAGCAGCCTCAGGTAGGTAAACAGCAAACCCCTTAAGTACAGTGTCATAAGTCTGCAATACTTTACCACCATGTTGTTTAGCAATATTTTGTGCAAAATCGTTAGAAGGACCAGCATCTTTATTGAGAATAACAATGTATTGGTTTTTAATGATTCCTTTTGCTTGAGAAGAACTTAATACAGAATTTGTTGTAACTGGTGCAGCATAAATTAAATGACTCACAGCTATTGTTAAAAGAAAACTCGAAACTTGGCAAAACTTCATAAAAAATCTCCATATCTTTTACTTCAGATATCGTTGTTATGATCAGTACAGTTTTTATATTGAGGGTGTAAATTTTTTAGAAAGGAATTTTTATTATATTCTCCATGTATTATGACCAAGTCATATTTTCATAAAACTTGGGTACATGCAATGCTCTTATCTTTTTTCAATTAAAATTGAGAACCAATTCAAATAAATCAATAAAGCAAAATTTTAGATTAGTTGGTTATTTTACTCTTTTATCATTTAGATTAGGTAGGATGTATAATGTAAAAATATATAATCATTAAAAATAATATAAATGTAGAAATAATGAGATATGTGCCAGTCGTATTAAAGCTTTTTAAAAATTTCCAGATATCCATAAATAAACTATAAAACAGTATGTTATAGAAATTCTTGCAAATTTTAATATCGCCTTCAACTAAAAGAGATTTACATTTTTTTAAACTATAGATGTTCAATGCCAAATACGTAAAGATATATTGCATAAATACTGCTTACTTAAAGTAGCGTACAGTCTTTAAAACATTGCAGTTAAAATAAATACTAAAATTATTATAATCTATAATTATTTAATTCTAGTTCTGGTAACTCAACTCTACATCCAGCTAAAGGATGTCTACAATTAAGGCTATATTCAATAAAACCATCTTTAATAGAGTAATTACAACAGTCATTTATAGTTATGATTGAATCAAATGTAGGTTTTTCTAAGTTATTATTAAAATCCCATTGGTTTCCATTGGAGAAAGGATGATGTACAGGAATATAATGAAGGTATCCGCAACCAGGACACATATATTTATACATACCTCCTTCAAAATATTGTATTTTCATAAAGGCTCCTTTATAAATAGAAAAACCAACTCATAAGAGCCGACTAAATCATTTAATTTAAAGTTATATATATTATTTAATTACCTACTATAGCTTATTTTTTATATTTAATTTATCAAGACTATATGACAAATTCATGAAGATTAAACAAATTATATTTTTATTTTACTTAACTTATTAAATGACAATTCAATTTAAATAATAGAAATCCAATATAAATTTATCTATTATTTAATTCATTTTTATCTTATTAATTTATATTAATTATTAAATAGATATTAATTCATATCTAAGTACAAAACTTTGTCTACCTTATTGTTTTTAAAAATCAATAAAAAAGTCCGTATCTTGGGAAGCTACGGACTTGAAACTCAACTAAACAACAGCTAAACATTTTGCCGCTTAGTGAGAAAGCACTATCTTTTTAATCTAATTAAATTCTTTATTCAGGTCAATAAGAACACACCCTTTCTATAAAAAATACAGCAAGTTGTGAACTAACTCACATTTAGATCCTGATCGCTTAAGTTAATCATTTCATAAAATAATATCTTATATATTATTTTCAAATACCTAGTTTAATATATATCTAAAATAATACTCTAAAATCATATAATGATTGATATGAGGTATAAGCTTAAAAGATACTAACTCCTGATCTCCTCTTTTTTTAATTTCAAAATAATTTTGGCTTTGCCATTTCAACTCATCAAGTTCCATTTCACCCCATAAAATTGAACATGGAATAGTAATTCGATCGCTGTAATGAATAGGACTATATTTTAAAATATCTTCACTTGAAAGATTGAGAGCATGATTTAAATGGGTGCTTTGAATAGGTTCTAAATCATAAATTCCACTTAACAACACCATCTCAGAGATGATTGGATGGCCTAATGACAAAGCAGCTAGATGTGCCCCTGCCGAATGCCCAACCAAAATCATCTCGTCGGTTCGCCAGTTTTGCTCTCGAATAAAATCGAGAGCTTGATTAACTTGAGAATTAATATCTGAGATTTTACTTTGTGGTGCCAGATCATATTCTAAAAGCACACACTGTGCGCCCTTGGCTAGAACATACGGTACGATAAATGCAAAATCTGACTTATCACACCATTGCCAATAGCCACCATGAATAAAAATAACAGTCTTTTTAGCTTGCTCTAAAGGAAAGAAATCTAAAGTTGATCTTGGGTTCGGACCATACTGAATATCTGAGATATGGGGGAACTTTTGGTAGCTAAGTAAACTTGTCTGTTGAAATCCTGCCAATATTTCATGTTCATTCGCTACATTTCTAGCATTGTCATATAATCTCATAGGTGTCTCACTTCAATGATTCTTCATGAGCATTTAAAGCAAGCTTGGCTGATGATCGTTTTAAATAATAGAAAAACGTAAGCACAACAACTAATGGAATCCCAAATTGTAAAGTTGACTTGAACTCATTGGTAAACCATGTTGTGACGGTGATACTTAAAATTGCAATTAATCCCAACAGTGAAATTAACTGGCTCGCTGGAACCTTAAATTTTAATTTCTGTCCTTTCCGCGCCATATTTCTTCTAAAAAACATATGGGTAATAAAAATACTGCCCCAAGTGAACAACGCACCAAACATAGATAAAGCAATCATGATCGGGAAAGCAGAGCTCGGATTAATGGTATAAACAATACTCGCGATACCAATACCAACAGCTGACAATAACAATGCGTTAATTGGTACGCCATTGTGACTAATACGGCCGAATAGTTTTGGTGCATCACCTGCTCGTGACAAGCTAAATAGCATACGTGTCGAGATATACAGCATACTATTCATGGCTGATAAGGCCGCAACAATTACAATAAAATTTAAAATACTATCTGCATATGGAATACCTACAATTTTCATCACCATCACAAAAGGACTAGTCGCGTCTGCTCCAATTAAAGTTGTCCAAGGAACAAGTGCCACTATGAGAAATAAAGACAGTAAATAAAATAGGATTAAGCGAATTGCAGTACTTTTAAAAGCTTTCCTAACCGCTCTTTCCGGATCTTTAGCCTCACCCGCTGCTACAGCGATCATTTCAATACTTAAATAGCTAAATATTGAAATGATTACCCCAATCCAGACTCCACTAAAACCATGAGGGAAAAAGCCCCCATGCTCGGTTAAATTAGAAACAACCTGAACTGCTCCTCCATGACTTTGAGTCAAAATACCAATTGCTAAAAGAATAAATACAATAATTGCAAAGACTTTTATGGTCGAAAACCAATATTCAACCAATCCAAAAGCTTTAACACTATATGCATTAACCACAAGTAACGTCAGCGAAAAAAACGCAATCCAGACCCAAGAACTTACCTCTGGAAACCATAATTTCATATAGTCAGCAACTGCTGTAATTTCTGTACCAACCGCTAAGACAATACATGCCCAATAACAATAACGGACTAAAAATCCCGCAAGTGGACTTACATAATGCTCAGCATATGCTCCAAATGAGCCTGATGTAGGGTGCTGAATTGTCATCTCAGCCAAACAAGCCATAATAGCAAATGCGATTAAGCCACCAATGGCATAACTCACAATGACAGCGGGACCAGCAAAGCTGATTGCAAACTTGCTTCCCATGAACAGCCCTGTACCAATCGCTCCACCAATTGCAATCATTCCCATCTGTTTTGCAGATAATTTCTTATGTAAACCCGCTTCTCGATTTTGTATCTCATCAAAACTGCTCATAGGCCCTCCTAGCCATTCTTCTGCTATTAACCTTTAATGATCAGGTCACTTCGCTGCGCACTAGATAACGCTCATTTTTCCATTCACTATTCAGCATAATTTGCTTAAGTTGTTGTACAGCATTCCAGATATCTTCAAATCCCAAATATAAAGGTGTAATTCCGAAACGTAATACTTCTGGCTCTCGGTAATCCCCAATCACACCACGAGCAATAAGTGCCTGAATAATTTCATAACCAAACTCATGTCTATAACTGACATGGCTGCCGCGATATTTATGGTTTAAAGGAGTAATGAGTTCAAAGCCAAACTGAGCACATTCTTGTTGAACAAGTTGAATAAACAAATCAGTTAATTTGAGTGATTTCTCACGTATTTGTTGCATATCAGCTTGTAAGAAAATATCGATACCACATTCAATTAGACTCATCGAAATGATGGGTTGAGTTCCACACAAATAACGACGAATGCTATTGGCTGGTTCATAGTGCTGAGCCATATCAAAAGGTTTTTTGTGCCCCCACCAGCCCGAGAGAGGTTGCCAGAACTGATCACGATGCTTTCGATTTACCCATAACAACGCAGGAGAACCTGGACCACCGTTTAAGTATTTGTAAGTACAACCAATCGCAAAATCACTGTTGCTTTGATTAAGATCCATAGGCACCGCACCAACCGAGTGACACAAATCCCAAATAATCAAAGCATCTTTAGCGTGAATTTGTTGATTAATAGACTCCATATCATAGAAATATCCAGTCCGATAATTCACATGAGAAAGAACAACTACAGCCACTTCTTTTGCCAAAACACGGGATAGATCATCTGCACCATCAATCAACTCAACTTGATAACCTTGATTGATCAAGTCTATAAAGCCTTCAATAATATAAATATCGGTTGGGAAGGCATCTTTTTCTGCAACAATAATTTTACGTTCCGGAAATATTTCGGCTTGAATTTTTACCGCTGCTGATAAAACTTTAAATAAATTTAAGGTCGTTGAATCTGAAATAACCACTTCCCCTTTTTCGGCACCGATAAGCTGCGCGACTTTATCTCCGAGTCTAGTCGGTAGCCCCCACCAATCTGCTTTATTCCAACTATTAATAAGGTCCTCGCCCCACTCTTTGGCAATAATATGCTGAGCAACCTCTAATGATTTCTTTGGTCTTGCACCTAAAGAATTCCCATCTAAATAAATGACGTTTTTTGGCAGTGCAAATTCATCTTTAAACTTTTTGAGTTCATCTTCCTGATCCCAATAGAGGCATTGTTCGTGAGTAATCATTTGTTATTTCACCTATTTTCAACATTTCCTTTGTTTTTGAATTTTATCATGCTCATTCTTTCGATTTATTCGATAATATTTGATTAAAATTTGCTATTTTCGTATAAAATTCGAATTAAAATCAAAAAACATGGATGAAATTCGAAAATGAATGTAGATGCGATTGATCTTAAAATTTTAAAATATTTGCAAGATAACGCTCGGTTAAGTAACCAAGAACTGGCCGATCTGGTTAACCTTTCGGCTTCGGCATGTCATCGACGAGTTAAAATTTTAGAAAGCAATGGTGTAATTGAAAAATATCAAGCCAAAGTTAACTATGAAAAATTAGGAATAAAAATTGAGGCAATTGTCGAAATAAAACTTGCCCAGCTAACAGAAAATGATCACAACTTCTTTTTAAGTCAGATCAAAAATTTTGATGAAGTCATTAATGCATATATTATTACGGGTGAGTCTAATTATGTTTTGCACGTTGCGACCAAAGATTTAAGTTCTTTTTCTCATTTTGTTATTAACACCTTAAATAAAATTAAAGGTGTAGTCAGTATCAATTCTAAGATCATTTTACAGAAGATTGTGCAAAAACCGCTTTGATTTTCCTGATTTTTATTAAAGAACCCTCTCATGATCGAAACTCAGCGTTTGATTCTAAGATAGTGAAAGGAGATTCTGAACCTTTTATAAAATGGGCTTAGATAAAGTTGTTATACAGTTTTTCCCCAATCTTTTAATGCCTCTTCTCAAGCTGTAATGGAGCGGAGAGGAAAGCAAATATTAAAAAAATTTGCTCATTCCAAGGCTCCTCTCCATCACTAATTAAAAGTATAAGTCTTATGTGAAATTACGAGCTCTTCATTTAATTTTTGATTTTTAAATTCAAAATTTTAAGTTATTAATAAATATTTCTTACTCATCAAAATCATAGCCAACACAGGTAGAGCATTCCCAATATTCATGGATTTTAGTCGCGATATCTTCTTTCTCCATTGTTGTGAGTACATAAAAGAGCTTAGCCTCTTTATTTTTTCTTAATATTAATAAGTTGTAATAATCATACTCAGGGCCATTAAGCCCTAATGTTGGCTGTGATTCACAGTGCTTTTCTGCTTTGTAGTGCCATTCAAGCTTATAAGTATCAAGGCCATCAGCGGCATTAATTACAATACCGTCATTGGCTCCGCCAATAAATCCAATTTTCATTGCTTTCTCTAAATTCTTATTAGGGGTAATTTTAAATATAACTTTAAACAAGTATGCTTCAATTTATAAAATGTATGTCAATACGTATCCTATGTAAGTAAAATTAACCATAAATATAAATGAAACATAAAACTTCTAAATTTTGAAACTTTGTTCAACTAGTTTTATTCCACACACGAAAATTTTCTACTAAAAGTATTTATTATTTTTTTGTTTTGCAAAATTACAGGCTATAATTTTCAAATCATTTATCCTCCTTACCCATCACATTAATTTAATCTAAACAACTTTTGAAAAAATTAATGAGTGGAGTTTTAAATTAATTTTTTATATACCAAGCTTCTTTAATTTATGATTTTAAAAAGGATATATGGTAGATGTGTCTTAAAAAATTTGCTTTGAATGGTTTTGGAGATATTTAAAATATGTCTAAAATCGTAATGTTTGACATGGATGGAACTTTATTAGACCTCGCTTTTGATGATTTTATTTGGAATGAATGTCTTCCTAAGCGACATGCAGAAATACATCATCTTCCACTTGGTGAGAGCCAAAAAACCCTCTATCAGTTCTATCAATCACATAAGCATACACTTGTTTGGTATTCATCAGCTTATTGGACTAAAACCGTAGGCGTTGATGTACTCAAATTACAGCAAGAGTTTCAGAACAAAATTCAAACTCGTTCTGGTTGTATGGAGCTTCTACAGCAACTGAAAGCTCAAGGATATAGTTGTTGGTTAGTTACAAATGCTGACCGTGCAAGCTTACGGTTAAAGCTCGATAATATTGCAATTGAACACTTCTTTGATGTAATCGTATCGAGTGAACAAATTGGTTATGCAAAAGAAAACATTTATTTTTGGCAAGAGCTCCAAAAATTGCACTCTTTTGATCCAGACTCAACAATTTTTATTGATGATACAGCTCCTGTACTAAAAACAGCTGAAAAATTTGGTATCAAGCACTTGTTTACTATCTTACAGCCCTCAAGTCTAAAGGATGTAAGAAAGCATGAGGATTTAGAGTATAAAGCGCTAGATCGACTTACAGAATTGCTGTCTATATTGAATCAAATTGATAGAAAGGATAATGATGTCAAAATTGCTTGAAAACGATGCTGTAGAGACCATGCGTGTCGACAAATGGTTATGGGCTGCTCGTTTTTTTAAAACTCGTTCAATTGCTAAAGCAGCGATCGAAGGAGGTAAAGTACATCACAATAATGAGCGTGTAAAAGTTTCAAAAGAAATTCGTGTCGGAATGGAACTTATTATTCAACAAGGTTTTGATAAAAAAACGGTTGTCGTAAAAGCGCTTTCGAATACACGTGGTCCAGCGCCAGTTGCCCAGCAACTTTATGAAGAAACAGAAGTAAGTATTGCTAGACGGGAGTTGATTGCATCCCAACGAAAATTGCATAATCTTGCTCGACCTGAAAATAGACCGAGTAAAAAGGATCGTCGTCAGATTAATCGCTTTAAACAGGAGAATGATCAACACTGGTCATATAGTGATGAATAAAAACGTCGAGTTGTGTCGCACACACACAGACAACACATAGAAGCTATAGAAAAAATCTGTCACTATTAGCCCTGTGAAACAAGTTGAGATTCAATGCATCCACTTGGGTTAAACGTGATGAACTTAGAGTATTGAGGTTTTTGAGATGGATGAGAATAAAAGCAAAGCATTACAAGCCGCGCTAAGTCAAATTGAAAAACAATTTGGCAAAAATACGGTGATGCGTCTCGGTGACAACACTGTTCAAGCTGTTGAAGCTGTATCTACAGGTTCTTTGACTTTAGATATTGCATTGGGGATTGGCGGTTTACCAAAAGGTCGTATCGTTGAGATTTATGGTCCAGAATCTTCTGGTAAAACCACAATGACTCTACAAGCAATTGCGCAATGTCAAAAAGCTGGTGGTACTTGTGCATTTATCGATGCAGAGCACGCATTAGATCCACAATATGCACGTAAACTCGGTGTGGACATTGATAATCTACTTGTATCACAGCCTGACAACGGTGAACAAGCTCTTGAAATTGCAGATATGCTAGTTCGCTCTGGCGCAATTGATTTAATCGTTGTCGACTCAGTTGCTGCACTTACTCCTAAAGCAGAAATTGAAGGCGAAATGGGCGACTCTCACATGGGCTTACAAGCTCGTTTAATGAGTCAGGCGCTACGTAAAATTACGGGTAATGCTAAACGCTCAAACTGTATGGTTATTTTCATTAACCAGATCCGTATGAAAATTGGTGTAATGTTTGGTAGCCCTGAGACTACGACTGGTGGTAACGCATTGAAGTTCTATGCTTCTGTACGTTTAGATATCCGCCGTATTGGTCAAGTTAAAGAGGGTGATGAAATCATCGGCTCTGAAACTCGAGTTAAGGTTGTTAAAAACAAAATGGCTCCTCCTTTCAAAGAAGCTATTTTCCAAATCTTATACGGTAAAGGTACAAACCAGCTTGGCGAACTTGTAGATTTAGCTGTACAACAAGATATCGTGCAAAAAGCGGGTGCTTGGTATTCGTATCAAGGCAATAAAATTGGTCAAGGTAAAAACAACGTTATCCGCCACTTTGAAGAAAACCCTCAAATGGCTGGAGAGATTGAAAAAGTTATCCGTGAACAACTATTAACTACGGGTACTAATGGCGCTGTACAGGTCGAAGAGGAAGAAGAAGATCTTCTATTAGAGTCTTAATCATTATCGCTCATTAGTCTTAAAAACGCCCTTCGGGGCGTTTTTTATAAGGAAACCTTAATATGTTCAAAAGATCAGAAGAACAGTCTCAACAACGTGCTTTGCTTACAGGTCAGCGTTTGCGCTCCTATGCTTTCGCTTTATTGACTCGTCGAGATTATTCAAAAGCAGAACTTACCGAAAAATTAAATCGTTATGCACAAAACCCAGAAGAGGTTAAACAACTTGTTGAAGAATTATCTGAACAAAACTATCAAAGTGACCAACGCGTTGCAGAACTGACATTAGCTAGCCAAATTCGAAAAGGTAAAGGCCCAAAACGTATTAAACAAGCTTTAAAAACAAAACAAATCGAAAATGATTTAATTGCAGATGAAATTCATAACATTGATTGGGTAGAACAGGCTTATCAGCTTAAAGTAAAGAAGTTCGGTGAAGAAGTAGAAAAAGATCCTAAACTTAAAGCAAAACAAATGAGATTTTTACAATATAGAGGATTTGATTTAGATGTAATTATTAAAGCAATCCAACGGAAAGTGGATTAAGGAATGGTGGCAGCCCCACTAGCAAAACTTCGGCACATCATAGATCTGCTACCGTTGCTACCTTCCGGTCCTGGCGGGGTTCACAGAGTACAATTGCGAAGCCACCAGCGGGGCTACCATTGCAAAACAGAGTATAGAGATTTTTAAAAGAGTTGCAAGCCTTCTTCTCATTTTTAAGCAAGTTTATGTTTCAATTGATTAATTCATCAGCAAAAATACATAAAATTCTAGAATTTCTAATCTTATATTCTTTCTTGATACTTATTTTTAATAAAATATGCTTGAAGATTGTAAACTATTCTTGCATTTATACTGTTAGCTGTTTTAATTGCAATGATCAATTAAAACCTTAGATAGCTAGCGTGAATAGTTTATATATTCCCTTCTCAAGTTGGCTTTTACATAAAATTATGGACCTATACTCATGCGATTGATGAAGCATTCTTTATTATTTATTGCCTTAATGAGCACTACTTCTCTCTATGCCAATATTCCAATTGAATCGCGCGGTTTAAGCCAAAGTGGCGGCAACTCAACCACTACTGTATCTAGTAATTCTTCAGCTCCTAGTAATTTAAATTGGGAATTGATGCAAAAAAATCAACAATTAGAAAGTGATATACGCACTCTACGTGGACAATTAGAAGAACAATCCAACGATATTGAACAATTGAAAAAAGATTTAGCTAATCGCTATACTGATTTAGATCAACGTCTAGAGTTACTTAATCAAAAAGTAGATCCGGAAAGTGCAACGCCAGACAATACCGCAAATAGTGATACTACAACTGCTGGAAGCACAGAAACTTCGCCTACTGACAATAAAGCAGTAAATAGTACAGCTTCTACAAATCAAGTTGCCCCTTCCTCACCGACTCAAGTAACACAACCTGTTCCATCGCCTGTACAAAATCAATCAAACCCTGTAGAACTTGAAAAAGCAGCGTATACCGTCGCTTTAGATGCCTATAAACAAGGTGGAGCAAAAAAAGCGATTGCTCCAATGCAAAACTTTATAAAAAATCATCCTAATAGCGTCTATACAGGGAACGCCTACTTTTGGTTAGCCGAGTTTAATTTAGCTACTGATCCAGTAAATTATAATGAAGCTAAAAAGAACTATAATGTAGTCGCTACGCAATACCCAAATTCCAGTAAAGCTCCTCGTGCCCTTTACCAACTCTACAGTATTGCCAAAGATGTCGATAAAAATACTGTTTCAGCAAATCAATATAAAGCTAAGATCTTAAGTCAGTATCCAAAATCTGAAGAAGCCAAATTTTTTAATAAATAAAAGTTTTTAAGAAAAAAGACACCGCATATTGCGGTGTCTTTTTTATAATATCTTTGCTTAACGCACAATACCACGTTCTGATTGTTCAACAGAGTCAATTAACAATTGAGCTTCTGGAACGTTTGGAAGGATATCATTTTTAATCTGCTCAACCGCTTGAACAGAAGTCAGGCCTGATTTAAAAATCAATTTATAAGCCTCTCTAAGACCTTGAATTGTATTTTTAGACCAACCCTTTCGGCGCATACCTTCAATATTGATACCAAATGCATGTGCTGGATTACCAGACGCCATAACATAAGCCGGCACATCTTTTAAGATTAAAGATGCTCCACCAACCATACTGTAAGAATCAATTTTACAGAATTGATGAATCCCAGAATTACCACCAATAATGACATGATCACCGATATGTACGTGTCCAGCAACACCGACATTATTTGCGAAAATATTATGATCACCAACAACACAATCATGTGCAATATGCGTATTAACCATCAATAAGTTATGACTACCTATTTTAGTTAAAGCATTATCTTGTACAGTTCCTCTATGTAAACTGCAATGCTCACGAATTAAATTATGATCTCCAATCTCTAACCAAGTTTCTTCCCCTTGGTATTTCAAGTCTTGGCAAACTTCACCAACACTTGCGAATTGAAAAATCTCATTATTTTGACCAATTTTGGTAAAACCACCCACTACAACATGTGAATGTAATTTAGTACCAGCACCAATTGTCACATTTGGACCAATAATACAATAAGGTCCTATTTGGACATCTGGGGCAATCACTGCAGATGGATCAATAATGGCCGTAGAATGAATTAAATCGTGATTGCTCATGCCTGCTCTGTTTTTTGGTGTGAAATCATAATTTCAGCGGTTGTTGCTACAATACCATCAACGGTAGCCGTACAGTTATATTTGTAGATACCGCGTTTTTGCATTACTAATTCAGATTTTAATACAAGTTGGTCGCCCGCAACTACTTGTTTTTTAAATCTAACCTTTTCTGCACCAGCAAAGAGGAATAAAGAACCTGGTTTTGGCGTCTCATTGTTCATAATGAAACCTAGAACGCCTGAAACTTGAGCTAATGCTTCTACAATTAATACACCCGGCATAATTGGATATTCAGGGAAATGTCCTTGCAAGAACTCTTCATTGATAGAAACATTTTTATAACCAACAATACTGTTGTCAGTTACTTCAGTCACACGATCAACCAATAAGAATGGGTAACGATGCGGCAAATATTGACGAATCGTTTGAATCTGCATTGGTAATTCAGGGATGGCAAATTTAGGTGTAGTTGACTCGGTCATAATATTCTATTTACGCAAATTAAAAGTTGATTCAAGAGACTCTATTTGAGCTTGTATATGATCAAGTCGTTTAGTGATTTGGGTCAATGGCACATCTGCTAATTGTCGCAAGCGTACAATCGTCTTTTTCCAATGACTATTTTCAAATAATCCAATTCCTGAAGAATAAGTACCAGCTTCAGAAATATTTTTTGTGACCATTGACATTCCTGTTAAAGTCACATTATCAGTGATTGAAAGGTGACCAGACACACCACAGGCACCTGCAAGAATACAGTTTTTGCCAATTTTAGTACTTCCTGCAATTCCACATTTAGCAGCAATAGCAGTATTTGAACCAATATGAACGTTATGTGCAATTTGCACAAGGTTATCAATAATTACCCCATCTTCCAAAATTGTATTATCTAAAGCACCCCGATCAATACTACAATTTGAACCAATGCGGACATCATTACCAATGATAACTGAACCTAATTGTGCAATACGATGCCATTTACCTTGATATGGTGCAAAGCCAAATCCTTCACTACCAATTACGGTACTTGCATGGACTCGAACGCGGTCAAGTAATTTAGCCCCACCCGTAATAGTGACATGAGAATCAATAAAACAATCCTTTCCAATTTCCACATTATCATCCAGACGAGTATGAGACTGAATAATCGTGTTATCTCCTACTACACAATTTTCACCAATTACAACGTAATGGCCAATATATGCATTTTCAGAAATAATTGCAGATGGATGAATTTGAGCAGTACTTTCAATACCTATTGATGTGATCTTTTTATCAAAAGCATCGGTAAGGATGGCAAAAGCTAAATAAGGATTATCAACAATAATAAAATTTTGTTTATCAGTAAGCTGTTCTTTAATTGAGTTTGTAACAATGTACGCACCCGCACGGCTAGCTTTTGCTTGATCTATATACTTTTCGCCATTCACGAAAGTAATATGAGAAGGTTCAGCATTTTCTAAACTTGCTAAGTTTATAAATTGAAGACTACCCGTACCAACTAACTCACCATTAACTAGGTGAGCTAGTTCATCTAAACGATAATGTTGCACTTTCATTAATTTATTTCATTGAATTAACCTTTTGTATCATTTTATCAGTTAAATCATATTTAGCGTCATAGGCAACGGTCGAATTTTTATTCAAAATGAAGTCAAGATTATTTTCTTTTCGTAATTGTTCAGCGGCTTGCTTCACACGGCTCTCAAAAGTTGAGTTCATTCCTTGCAAACTAGTTTGAACTTTAGACTGCAACCCTTGTTGAGTTGAATTAAATTCATTTAATTTTGACTGATATTGAGTCTGAAGCTTTTTAATATCATCTTCTTTCATTTTTTGGCCTTGTGTTTGGGCTTGACGCTGAAGACCTTCTAACTCTTTACCCAACTGCTCAAGGCGAGTAGTCGTTGGTTTAACGGATTGATTTAAACTTGCATTTTGTTGTTTTAAATAAGTACTGCTTTCAACAACTTTAGCAAGATCAATCACGCCATAACCAGCAGCATTCGTCATAGCAGAAACAGTAAGGCCTAACCCTAACATTAATATATTTAATTTTTTCATCTTAATTTGTGTCCTTATTTGATTGTTTAGTCAAGTCGTACTTAGAAAGTACGACCGATTTCAAACTGAATCTCTTTAGTTTCGTCACCAGGCTTGTCATTTAACGGGAATGCATAACTAAGAGATAATGGTCCAATCATAGTGATCCATGTAAATCCTACACCTACGCTATAACGCATATTGCCTAAATCAAAACCGTAGTTATCTTCACAGTATTTTCTAGCGTCTGCGATTTGCTGCCCATTCATAATCATAGAATAGGAGCCAACATCGCACTTGGTATCAAATACTTGACCGCCTTCAGCAAAAATGACTGGTCTCACTTGACGAGTCCAATCTCCTTTGAAAGGTAATGGTAAAGCAAGCTCTGTTCCAAACTGAACTAAAGCATTACCACCAACTTCTTCTGGAGAAGAGTCATTTTTACCTTCTTCTTGTAAATTCACACTTGAATATTTCGGCCCCAAAGTACTGTTGTCATAACCACGAACAGAACCGTAACCACCCGCATAGAAGTTTTTATAGAACGGCAAATCATTACCATAGCCAAGCTTACCATAACCACGAAGTACAAAACCTGTACTACCAATTGGGAAAAAGGCTTGAGCATCATAAGTTACTTTTTGATAATCGACATCACTACCCGGCAAACCAATTTCAAGGCCAACTCGATGTGACATACCTGAAGTCGGGAAAATTGGTCTATTTAAGGTGTTATATGACCAACCTAAATTCAGGTTATAAGTAAAGAACTCACCCTCAAATGCACTTCCATAAGGCTCAGAAGTTTTGCCATCTGGACACTTATACAATCCTGTTGTTGGATCTTTTTCAAGGTCAACGAGGCAGTAAGTACTTGTTGAAGTAGTTTTTCCACCATTTGCCTTTAAGTAGTCACGTACATAAGTAGAGACATAAGGACCAGTTGTTACCTTAGTATTATCAACACCAAGTGAAGCACTTAAACTTTGATTTTCATCAATTGGATAACCAAAACTCAAACTACCACCGAAACTATCGGTAACATAGTTATTAACGTTATAATTATCATTAAGTTTAGTCTTACGGTAGTAAACGTTATAACCTCGGCTTACCCCATCAATTGTAAAGTAAGGGTCGGTAACACTTAAGTTATAGTAATCTTGAGTTTCAGAACGAGATAAATCGATCGAAACACGATTACCCGTTCCCATAAAGTTCGTTTGGCTTAAACCTGCCTGGAAGGTGACACCACCACTTTGTGAGTAACCCACAGCTAAGGTTGTAGTTCCCGAGTGTTGTTCTTCAACATTTACGTTTAAGTCCACCTGATCTGGTGAATTCGGGATACGAGCTGGTTTAATATCAACTGTTTTGAAGAATCCTGTACGCTCTAAACGTACTTTAGATAAATCAATTTTTTCATTACTCGCTAAAGCGCCTTCCATTTGACGCATTTCACGACGCAATACTTCATCGGCAGTTTTACTGTTACCTGTAAAATTAATACGACGTACAGTAACTTGCTGACCTGGGTTTACATAGTAATTTAAGTCAACAACACCCGTCTCATTATTAATTTGCGGAACAACGTTCACATCAGCAAAGTAATAACCAGCATTACCATATTTACGCAATAACAATTGCTTAACAGCATTTACTTTTTCTTGTGAATAAGTATCGCCATCTTTATAAATTTTTAAAGCTTGCAGTTCTTCAGGTTTATAAAGTGCATCACCTAAAAACTTGGTTTGACCAAATTTGAACTGACTACCTTCCTCTACAGCAACTTCAATAAAGATATTCTTTTTATCTTCACTAATATTAAGCTGCGAGTTATTGATATGAAAATTGATATAACCTTTATTCAGATACATCGCACGCAAAGCTTCAAGGCTTGCTGCCATTTTCTCTCTAGCATAACGGTCATTACGGGTTACAACAGAAGCCCAACCACTTTCTTTAACTGCGAAAGCTTGTTTAATTTCGCTGTCTTTAAAAACAGTATTACCAATGATATTAATATTAAAAACTTTAGCAGCCGTACCTTCATTAAAATTTAATTTAAGTTCAACACGGTTATTTGGACGAGCAATAGTATCAATAGTTACATCAGCATCATAACGGCCTTGCTGTGTATATTGCTGCTCTAATTCAGTTTCAATTGTTTGTAAAGCTGACTTCTTAAAAACTTCGCCTTCAGCAATGCCCATTTTTTTGAGGCCTTGCTCTAAAGCCTCTTTAGGAATAAGTTTGTTACCCTTAAATTCGAGTTTTGAAATAATTGGGCGCTCTACGACATTAAAAACTAAAGTGTCGTTGTCTCTTGAGGCTTTAATATCGTCAAAAAGTCCAGTGGCATACAATGTTCGAATTGCTTCTGCGATCATCGGTTCATTAACGCGATCGCCACTGTTGATTGGCAACATGGTAGAAACATTTGCAGGAGTAAGACGAACCAATCCATCTATACGAATATCTCGAACAACGAAATCATCAGCTGCATATGCTTGTTGTACCGCTGCCATAGCGCTAACAAGTGCCAAAGGCATTAAAAAATGTGTGTGCCGCATGCCAGTTTTTTCCAGTAAGTTATAAATCCATATACGTTTACAAACGCATAAAATCGTTAAATAAAGCTAAAAGCATCATACTACCGAGCAGTACCATACCAATTTTTAGACCAAACATTTGTATTTGTTCAGAAACAGGCTTACCGCGAATAGCCTCAATAATGTAATAAACAAGATGTCCACCATCTAGCATTGGAATGGGCAATAAATTTAAAATTCCAAGACTTACACTCATTAAAGCCATAAATGAGATGAAAGTCTGCCATCCCATTTCTGCACTTTGTCCCGCTACTTTCGCGATAGTAATTGGTCCAGAAAGATTCTCTAAACCAATTAAACCCTTAACCATTTTTACTATCGAACTCAATATCATGCTAGAGATTTGGCCAGTCTTATCTAACGACATCTCGAAAGCTTGTATTGGAGTATATTGAATTGTTTGCTTATATTCGTCAGGAATTGTAATTTTTCCTGCATCGCTTTTTACGCCTAAAACCCCGCTCACTTGCCCCATGTTGTCACGCTTTCCTTGAGGCATGACTTGCAAATGAACGAGTTGACCATTACGCAACACATCAATACTGAGCAATTTTTCTGGTGAGTGTTGTACAACTTCTACCACATCAAACCAGTCTTTCATCGCTTGACCATTAATAGATACAATACGATCACCGACTTTCATTCCTTGTCGAATTGCTGCTCCATCTGCAGTCAACTCAGTTACAACAGCTGGAATAACAGGACGATATGGTAAAAAGCCTAATACATCTAAAGCTGATTCATTCTGATTTTTTAAAAAGTTTTTAATCGGCAAAACAATATTTTTTTCAGTGCCTGCACGATCTACATCAAGATTTAGGCTACCAGTTTCACCCACACGGTCAATCAAAGCAAAGTTAAGTTTTTCCCAAGTTTGCGTTTCTTTTCCGTCAACAGCAATAATCTTGTCACCTACTTGCAGTTGGGCAGTTGCTGCTGGCGAGTTTGGTATAACTTTACCTACTCTCGTATTTAGTTGTTCTTGTGCTGGTAAAAATAGAATCCAGAAAAGTAAAACAGCAAAAATCAAATTAATTAAAGGTCCGGCCGCAACAATTGCTATACGTTTCCATGGTTTTTGACGGTTAAACGCATAAGGTAAATCTTGCTCTGCAACATTACCTTCTCGCTCATCGAGCATTTTTACGTAACCGCCTAAAGGTAAAGCTGAAAGTTGATATTTAATTCCAGATTTTTTTGATGTCCATTTGAGTAATGTTGGACCAAAACCAATTGAATATACTAAAACCTTAACGCCAAGTTTTCGCGCCACCCAATAATGGCCGAACTCATGAATTGCAATTAATGGACCGAGCAAGAGAGCTGCTGCTGCAATCATAAATAATGCGCTCATTTCAGCCTCCTATACTTGATATATACTGCTGTGCTACTTGTCGTGCTACTTCATCTTTATTTAAAATAGACTCGATATTATCAGCAACTGAGTTTTCCAATTTTTGCAAAGTATGCTCTACCACTTGTGGGATATTTGTAAATCCAATCTGTTCCTTTAAAAATGCAGCAACAGCAATCTCATTTGCAGCATTTAAAATAGTGGGTGCCAACCCTCCTGCACGCATTGCCTGACGTGCCAAGTCAAGTGCAGGAAATTTCTGGATATCCGGTGCTTGAAAATTAAGTTGAGAATACTCAAATAAATCTAAAGCAGGAACATTAGTCTGTAAACGCTCTGGCCATGCTAATGCATGAGCAATCGGAGTACACATATCTGGATTACCCATTTGCGCTAATGTTGAACCATCAACATATTGCACCATAGAATGAATAATACTTTGTGGATGAACAACAACTGTAACAAAATGTTCAGATATTGAAAACAAATGACATGCCTCAATTAACTCCAACCCTTTATTCATAAGAGTAGCTGAGTCAACTGAGATTTTCTGCCCCATAGACCAGTTCGGATGCTTACAGGCTTGCTGTGGGGTAACTTTTTCTAATTGTTCTAACGAATGATTTAGAAATGGGCCACCTGAAGCGGTCAATAAGATTCTTGATACGCCCTGTTGCGGCTGTCCATTTCTTTCAGCCTCTAAATAATTATGAGGTAATGATTGGAAAATAGCGTTATGTTCTGAATCTACAGGTAATAATAATGCCTGATGATCACGTGCTGCTTGCATCATGATTTCACCGGACATTACCAAAGCTTCTTTATTAGCTAGCAAAACGCGTTTACCAGCTTTTACAGCCGCTAATGTTGGCAATAAACCTGCTGCACCAACAATCGCAGCCATAACCACATCCACATCAGGGTGAGATGCGATACTTACCAACCCTTCCTGATCAGTCAAAATCTCAATATTTCGTAATTCATTTTCTACAAATAAAGCTGCTAATTCATCAACTTTTTGCTTTGGAACAACTACAACTTTTGGTTGGAATTGTTTACATATATCAACCAATTCAGAAATTCGACTATGAGCGGAAACTGCAAATACTGAATACTTATCAGGATGTTGATTTAAAATTTTTAAGGTACTTTGCCCAATGGAACCGGTTACACCCAATATGCAAACAGATTGTGTCATTTATAAATCTACACCAATAAGTTTTAATATATACATTCCCGTTGCAAAAATCGGGGCTGCAGCAAGTAAAGAATCAATACGGTCTAAGACACCACCATGACCAGGTAGTACACGTCCAGAATCTTTAATACCAGCACGTCGTTTAATCATTGACTCAAATAAATCACCCAAAACTGAACCAAATACTGTAATGAGTGACAATATAAGAAATAGAATTTGCTGGATTAAAGTTAAATTTAAATAATTATATTGCACAACCAGCATAACCAATATAGTGGTGATAATACCACCATATAACCCTTCTACTGATTTGTTCGGACTTACGGTTGGAGCTAACTTTCTTTTACCAAATTTACGACCAACAAAATAAGCACCACTATCTGCGCCCCACACAAGCAAGAACAGATACATTAACCACCATGGTGAACTTTGCCACACGACAAAAATTGAAGTTACTGCAGCACAGACTAAAATTATGCCAATTACATACAAAGTCGCGTTATACCAACCATCAAATTCAGGAAAAGACTTGACCCAATAAACGCTTACAAGCCAAGTCAAAATTGAGGCAGACCACAACAATAAGGCAATATCATGGAAAAATAAGGCAACACCTGAAACGAATGCAACAAGCAGACCGTAGCACCAAGCTTTAGGCTTTACAGCATTTACAGTTTCACGAGGCATTAATTTATACCATTCATACCCCGCAACCCCTGCTGCTACAATCATAAGAACCAACATTGGATAATGTGATTGCGTAGCAAACATACAGCCTAAAACAACTGCAACAAGTACCAATGCGGTAACAATCCGCTCTAACATTATAAGTTCTCTATTTTCTCTTGCTGAATTTGTTCAGATGTTTTGCCAAAACGACGCTCACGCCCTGAAAAAACATTCAATGCATGATCGAATTCTTGTACTGTAAATTCTGGCCATAAAGTATCAGTAAAATACAGCTCCGCATACGCTGCTTGCCATAACAAAAAGTTAGATATGCGATAATCTCCACCTGTACGGATCAATAAGTCCACAGCTGGCAGATCGTTTAGACTGACATATTTTTCGAACAAATCAACATTTATTTGATCAGCACCAAATTCACCACGAGAAACTGCTTCAGCAACTTGTTTTGCTGCATTTGCAATATCCCACATCCCACCATAGCTCACGGCAATAGTTAAGGTCATAGTGTCATGATGTGCTGTTTGTTGCTCTGCATCTTCCATTAAGGCAACTAAGTGTGAGGGTAATCGAGAACGATCACCAATAAAACGCAAAGCAATATTGAATTTCTTCATGCGAGGTATTTGCTCATGAATAGTTTCTTCAAGAAGCTTCATAAGCAGATCGACTTCAAATTGTGGTCGATTCCAATTTTCGCTTGAAAATGCAAAAACCGTTAAAGCACGAATACCCGTTTTTTTACAATGTTCAACGATAGGATCAAGAACATTTTTACCCTCTCGATGTCCATCGCCTTTTTGCATTTGATTTTTTTTTGCAAAGCGGTTGTTGCCATCCATGATGATGGCAACATGCTTAGGAAGATGATACTCTTCTGAATCGGTCATAAAATTTAGACCTTCATCAATTCTGCTTCTTTCGCTGCAAGACGTTTGTCTACTTCTGCAACATATTTATCTGTAATTTTCTGAATATCCTCACCTGCACGGCGCTCATCATCTTCAGAAATTTCTTTTTCTTTCAATAACGCTTTAATATCACCTAACACATCACGGCGAATATTACGAATCGCAACTTTTGCATTTTCAGCTTCACTACGTGCAACTTTTTGCATGTCACGACGTGTTTCTTCAGTTAATGCAGGTAAAGGGACACGAATTGAATCTGCCGTAATCGGGTTTAAACCAAGATCGCTTTCACGGATTGCCTTATCAATAGCAGATACCATAGTACGCTCGAATGGTTGAACAACAAGTGTACGAGAATCTTCAATACCTACGTTTGCTACTTGATTTAAAGGCACATCAGAACCGTAGTAAGGAACCATCACACCATTTAAAATTGATGGGTGTGCACGGCCGGTACGAACTTTAGCAAACCCTTGTTCCAAAGAATCAAGAGTTTTTAACATACGCTGTTCGCTGTCTTTTTTCAGATCGTTAATCATATGATCTACCTTACTTATTTATTCAAGAATGTATTTAACAAATTTAATTTAGCGCTAGTATAAAGAGCTTTCAACAACACGTACATTATTTAGTAACGCGTGTACCCTCTTTTTCGCCCATTACTACTGACAATAGCGCACCTGATTTATTCATATCAAAAACTTGTAGCGGCACATTATGGTCACGACATAAACAAATAGCTGTCAAATCCATAACACCAAGCTTTTCATCTAATACCTGATCAAAAGTTAAATGATCGTATTTAACTGCGTCTTCGTATTTACTTGGATCTTTATTATATACGCCATCTACTTTGGTTGCTTTTAGAATTAAATTCGCTTCAATTTCAATTCCGCGCAAGCATGCTGCTGTATCAGTTGTAAAGAATGGATTTCCTGTACCAGCAACAAAAACACAAACTTCGCCCTGACTCAAATGACGAATCGCATCACGACTTGAATAAGATTCTACAACCGTACCAATTGGTAATGCAGACATAAGACGAGTTCTGATATTACGGCGAACCAATGCATCACGCATAGCCAAACCGTTCATTACAGTTGCAAGCATCCCCATTTGATCGCCAGTAACACGACCAACCAAGCCATCTTTTTGCAACTGACTGCCACGATACAAGTTACCGCCACCAACAACGATACCCACTTGCACGCCCAAACCAACTAAGTGAGCAATCGAAAGGGACATTTGATCAAGAACTTGGGCATCAATACCCATATCTTTATTACCTGACAATGCCTCACCAGATAGTTTTAATAAAATGCGTGAATAACGGGGGCTAATTGTTTCCGCCATGAGTTTGCTCCAAAACCTCTTAAACTGAATGCTTTTTGAATCGTTATCGATTAGACCGACTTAATTTTAATTAACTTTGCAAATAAATCGTATTCATCCGCATCGGTGATTTCGACTTCCAACATATCGCCTGGTTGAATAGTGCTCTTATCGATATCTTCTACAAAGACATTACCGTCAATTTCCGGAGCATCCGCATAAGAACGTGCAACAGCAACAGGATATTCATCTTCCAAACTATCGACTAATACAGTCATCGTTTGACCAATACGTTTTTGCAACTTGGCAGCAGAAATTTGTTGCTGCACTTGCATAAAGCGCTCGTAACGCTCTTGCTTAATTTCTTCAGACACATGATCGGGTAAATCATTTGCCGTAGCGCCTTCTACTGGTGAGTAGGTAAAGCAGCCTACACGATCAAGTTCAGCTTCAACTAACCAATCGAGTAATATTTGAAAATCTTCTTCAGTTTCGCCAGGGAATCCCACCACAAATGTAGAGCGAATCACAAGTTCAGGGCATTTTTCACGCCACAATTTAATTTTTTCTAGTGTATTTTCACTGTGAGCCGGACGCTTCATTAACTTAAGAATGCGCGGGCTTGCATGTTGGAATGGAATATCAAGATAAGGTAGGATTTTACCTTGTGCCATTAAGTCAATAACTGCATCGACATGTGGATATGGATAAACATAATGTAAGCGCACCCAGATGCCAAGTTGGCCTAGTGCTTCACACATATCAAAGAATTTTGTTTTAACAGGTTGGCCATTCCAGAAATCAAGCTTATATTTGGTATCTACACCATAAGCTGATGTGTCTTGAGAAATAACCAAAATTTCTTTAACACCTGCTCTTTTAAGCGCAGCAGCTTCTTCCAGTACACTTCCGACTGGACGAGAAACAAGATCGCCACGCATACTTGGAATAATACAGAAGGTACAACGATGGTTACAGCCTTCAGATATTTTTAAGTAAGCATAATGTTTAGGTGTTAAACGAATTCCCTGTTCAGGAACCAAATCAACAAATGGGTTATGTTTAGGCGGTGCTGGCACATATTCATGCACAGCTTCCATCACATCTTGATAAGCTGCTGCACCAGTAACCTTTAAAACGTTTGGATGCATTTGACGAATTTTATCTTCGTCTTTACCTAAGCATCCAGTAACGATTACTCGACCATTTTCACTCATGGCCTCGCCAATTGCATCTAGCGACTCTTGTACCGCAGATTCAATAAAACCACAGGTATTAACAACTACTAAATCAGCACCATCATAATCTGATGCAACTTGATAACCTTCAGTCTTTAACTGAGTTAAAATTCGTTCAGAATCTACCAATGCCTTAGGACAACCTAAAGAAACAAAACCGACTTTGGGGGTCTTCATGAATCTGCGCTCCACTTGAATGCGCGTATTGTATGTCTTTTCTTGCCTCAAGCATAGGTGGAAAGCCTACTCTTTGTGTAATGCACCAAAATACGACCAACATTTGCACCAAAACTCACCTTTGCACCAAGTTGGTTCATGTTATTATCTATTTTTAAGCCATCAGTTTTGATCAATAGATATAAAGACCGATTTCAGCGCGTTTTTAAATACCTTAAAACTTTAAAATAACCCATAAACAAAGTTGGCGTATATTTTGCATCGTTCATGTTCTATAACGGTGAAAATCCGATAACCAAGAAGATGCCATTGCGCTATTTTAAGACAGGAACGATTCGCTAATGGATCAACACAACCCTATCGACTATCGCCTATTGGTAGACAACCTAACTACTGCGATTTTATTGATCGATAGTAACTTAAATATTTTTTATTTAAATTCTGCCTGCGAAGCACTATTTGATATTAGTTTGCTTCGAGCTTCAGGACAGCCCGTTCTAAACCTACTTCATGCACCTGATGATACTTTTAATACACATGAAGCGTTATTAAACACCATAAAAACCGGTCAACCCTATACTCGTCGAGAAGCTGTTATTAATGTCAACTTTAAAGATCTTCATGTTGATTACACAGTATCTCAATTAAATACCGGTAAAAGTTATCATCCATTACTTTTGATTGAGCTCAACCCGATTGATCGCATGTTAAAGATTTCTAAAGAAGAAAATCTGGTACAACAACATCAAGTGGCTAGGCAGCTTGTACGTGGCGTTGCCCATGAAATTAAAAACCCACTTGCAGGTATTCGTGGTGCCACTCAATTACTGGCTCGAAGTTTAAACGATAAGAGTTATTCGGAATTTACGGATGTCATTATCAATGAAGTAGATCGCTTAACAAACTTGGCAGATACCATGTTGGGTTCTAGACAACTTCCAAGTTATGAAAATGTTAATGTACATGAACCTTTAGAGCGGGTACGTTCACTGATTGCTAATCAGACAAAGAAGAAAATTAAAATCATACGGGATTATGATTTGTCTTTACCCGATGTTAATGCTGATCGTGATCAATTAATTCAAGTTATGCTCAACATTAGTGTAAATGCAATTCAAGCTATAACAGAAAACAAAGCATTCTTTATAGATCATGAACCGGAGCTAATTCTACGCACACGCATACAACGTCTTGTCACAATTAATGGTGTACTCAATCGCTCTACTGTACGAGTCGATATAGAGGACAATGGACCAGGCATCCCAGAAAGCATTTTGGAGTCTGTGTTTTATCCTTTGGTTACTGGACGAGCAAAAGGTACCGGGCTTGGCCTGAGTATTGCACAGAATATTATGCATCAACATAACGGAATGATTGAATGCCAATCTGTTCCTGGAAAAACAATTTTTAGCTTATATTTACCTTGGGAGTCAGACCGTGTCGCGAAATAAAATATGGGTTATTGATGATGATCGCGCCATGCGATGGGTATTGGAAAAGACCTTTAAAGAAGAAGGATTTGACGTTACCAATTTTGAAGAAGCTCAAACTGCGCTGGAACGTTTGCATCATGATGCTCCCGATGTCATTTTAACTGACATCCGAATGCCTGGAATTGATGGGTTAACTTTTTTATCTAAAGTCAAAAATTCTCATCCAGATTTACCTGTCATTATTATGACAGCGCACTCTGACTTAGAATCAGCTGTATCAAGCTATCAAACAGGTGCATTTGAGTATTTACCAAAACCTTTTGATATTGATGAGGCTTTAGCTTTAGTCAATCGTGCAATTCTGCATATCAACAAACTACAACAACAAGAAGCTACAAAAACAGCTTCACCTCTTCAATCAACAGAAATTATTGGTGAATCTCCTGCAATGCAGGAAGTTTTCCGTGCTATCGGTCGTTTGTCTCAATCCCATATTACCGTTTTAATTAATGGTGAATCGGGTACAGGTAAAGAGTTAGTTGCTCATGCTTTACACAAGCATTCCCCACGCCGCGCCAAACCTTTTATTGCTTTAAATATGGCAGCAATACCAAAAGACTTGATTGAAACTGAGTTATTTGGACATGAAAAAGGTGCTTTCACAGGTGCAAACACTCAACATCAAGGTCGCTTTGAACAAGCAAATGGTGGAACACTATTCCTTGATGAAATTGGTGACATGCCATTTGAAACACAAACTCGACTACTGCGCGTACTCGCTGATGGTGAGTTTTATCGTGTAGGTGGACATATTCCAGTTAAAGTTGATGTTCGAATCGTAGCGGCAACACATCAGGATTTAGAAAAACTGGTAAATGAAGGTCGCTTCCGTGAAGACTTATATCATCGCCTAAATGTGATCCGTATTCACATTCCTAAACTTGCTCACCGTAGCGAAGATATTCCAATGCTTGCTCAGCACTTTCTTGCGCGTGCAGGTAAAGAACTTGGCGTAAGTCCCAAAATCTTACGTGCCGAAACCACAGACTATATGCAACAGTTACCATGGCCCGGCAACGTTCGACAACTTGAGAATACATGCCGTTGGTTAACTGTAATGATCACTGGTCGTGAAGTTTATCCAGAAGATTTACCATCAGAACTCAAACAGGTTCCCTTACAAAAGAATAGTGACTCTGGACAACCGGCACCTTCCTTTGAACGTATCTCCCTACACCATTGGGATGAACTACTCAATCAATGGGCCATTCAAAAGCTTAAGAATGGTGAAATGAAAATTTTGGATATTGCTACGCCAATGTTTGAACGCACGTTGATTAACGCGGCATTACAACAAACACGCGGACGCAAACGTCACGCAGCAGAACTATTAGGTTGGGGTCGTAATACCCTAACTCGCAAGTTAAAAGAACTTGGAATGGACTCTGCAGATGATGATGAAGAAGATGAGCATAAAATTACTCAAACTGAAGCCTAGAAAGCTTATGAGTTAAGTTCAAAGCGGTTAAGTCATTCTTAGCCGCTTTGTTTTTATTAGCAATTTTTCATTAAATTCTAAATAAACATAAGGTTACATCATATTACCCACCTACAACCCACTCTAAGCTTATATTTTCTATTAGTTTATTTATTGAATTAGCCATGTATTGTTCAGCAGTTAACCTAAAAAAATAGCAACAAGCATCCTTAAAGATAGTTTTGCTATACTAGATAGGCAAAGTTAACCGTTGTTATGAAATTATATGCATGATCCAGTCCTTGAGTCACATCACTCAGTATGTGATAAACCACAAACACGTCGCGGTATTGAACGTCGTTTAGCACTATTGTTAAGCGCAACCGAGCTGTTTTTGGATAAAGGATATGATGCTGTTTCACTCGATGACATTGTGAATCATGCGGGTGGTTCAAAAGCTTCAATATATAAGTATTTTGGCAATAAAGATGGTTTATTCACAGCAATTTGCGACTATCGCCGTGAAATGTTCTTTAAAGATATTTGCATCCCTTTTCAGCCCTCACAAACCTCTCTACGCGATTATTTAGTTCAAACGCTTATTCGTTTTTATACTCATATTATTCAACCTGAACATATCGCTTTTTTGCGTCTAGTTATTGAGCAAACCCAATGCAATGCAACTTTGAGCCAATACTTATATGAAAAGTGTGCTCAAGATGTACAAAACACAATTGCTCAGGCACTTCTACTTTCTCATCAAGCTGAAGAAATTTTTTGCGCATCTCCAGATTATTCTTCACTAATGTATTTTGGAATTTTACGCGATATTGAATGGCGTATGATTATGGGAATGCCCCTCCCTCCCAATGAGAAAGAAGTCATTGATTATATTAATTATTGTGTAGATATTTTCTTAAAGGGCCATCATAAAGTCTAATTCTTTTGCATTTTAAAATGCTTATAGTATAGTAGACTTCTTTTTTCCCACATCCACCCAGCCAACAACAGATAATTGTTGTATTTCAAAACAATTATTATGGAGTAGCTACATGGCTCTAAGACATTTCCTGACTTTACGTGATCTATCCACTCTAGAACTTAATCGCATTTTAGAACGCGCAAGCGAACTAAAAAAAATGCAACATGACAATAAGGTCTATCAGCCTTTTGTCGGTAAAGTATTGGGAATGATTTTTGAGAAATCTAGTACGCGTACACGTATCTCTTTTGAAGCAGGTATTAACCAATTTGGCGGCAGCGCGATTTTCTTATCGCCTCGTGACACACAGTTGGGACGTGGCGAACCAATCGAGGACTCAGCACGTGTAATTTCAAGCATGCTTGATATTGTGATGATTCGTACCTTTGGTCATGACATTGTTGAACGTTTTGCATCTTATTCAAAAGTTCCTGTGATTAACGGCTTAACTGATGACCATCATCCATGCCAGTTACTTGCTGACTTACAAACGTATATTGAACATCGCGGTAGTATTGAAGGCAAAACGGTTGCGTGGATCGGTGACGGCAATAATATGTGTAACTCATATATTGAAGCTGCACATATGATGGGTTTCAAACTTAAGATTGCATCACCAAAAGGATATGAACCTAAACCTGAATTTTTAGCAGAGTTTGGTCATTGTGTTGAGCTTTTTGATAATGCAGAAGATGCAGCAGTAAATGCTGATCTCATTGTGACAGATGTATGGGCAAGCATGGGCCAAGAAGAAGAACAAAAACTTCGTGAAAAAGCCTTTGCTGATTTTCAGGTTAACGAAAAATTAATGAGTCTTGCTCACCCTGACTGTTTATTCATGCATTGCTTACCTGCTCATCGTGGTGAAGAAATTTCTGAAACCATGCTCGATCATAAAAATGCAGTAGTATGGGATGAAGCAGAGAATCGTCTTCATGCTCAAAAAGCTTTAGTCGAATTTTTATTGAATGAAAATCTAAAAGCTTAAGTATTGAGCAGGTAAGCAATTAGACAGGAAACAGCATCTTTATGATGCTGTTTTTTTTATTTTATAAGGCTTGTACTTTTCCAGTTAATTATTTTTAAAATTTTGATAACGTTGTCGAATATATAAGCAGGCTGTATTTCAACTATTCTCTAGAATCGTGTATAACATTCTACACAATAAGCTAAGCCTACTCGTGTAGAGTGCGATCATGACAACCCTTGAACAATCATTATCTCAAATTCCCGCATTTTCGATTATTCATGAACATTTATTTAGTTCGGCACAGCCTTCCATTGAACAACTAAAATTGATTAAAGAGTATGGCTGTAGCACAGTCATTAATCTTGCTTTAACTAATGCCCCAAATCACATTGAGAATGAAGATCGTATTTGTTTAGACCTTGGTTTAAATTATATTCATATTCCAATTGATTGGGAGATGCCTTCTGCTGAGCAGTGCTTATTAGTTTTAGATTTGGTTAATCATTTAGTGCAAAATGAAATTGTTTGGGTACATTGTGCCAAAAATAAATGCGTAAGTTGTCTTATGTATGTCTATAGACAGTTTTATATGAATATGGACATGCCGACTTCACAAGATTTACTACACGAAATTTGGGAACCTAATGAGACTTGGACTGGTCTCATTCATAATATTACCTTACAGCTACAAGGCCGTAAGGCAACTCTCGAACTTCAACAGTCTTTGCAACAGGCCGATCACTTAGTGTGATGAGAGACTAAAACAGTCGCCGTAGCCAAAATACCCTCTTGACGACCGGTAAACCCTAGTTTTTCGGTTGTCGTTGCTTTAATACTAATTTGATTAATATCGACATTTAAAACATCAGCAATGCTTTGACGCATTTCCAAATTGTGCTTAGCTAATTTTGGACGCTCACAAGCTACCGTAATATCGGCATTATTTAACTGATAACCACGGTCTAAGATTAATTGGTAGACATGCTTTAACAATACGCGGCTATCCGCACCCTTGTATTCCGGATCAGTATCAGGAAAATGTTGTCCAATATCTCCAAGCGCTAAAGCACCTAATAAAGCATCACATAGTGCATGAAGCACCACATCACCATCAGAATGTGCTTTCAAACCATGTGTGTGTGGAATTTGAATACCAGCCAATGTAACAAAGTCCCCCGCTTCAAAGGCATGTACGTCTATTCCTTGTCCAATACGAATCTGAGCAACCATATAAATTATTACCTTCCATAAAAACTTAAGAAATCTTGTATTCAGCCTTTCTGTTTCGCTATAGTACACCTAGCAAAGTAGACTGAAAGTATAAGCGATCATGCTGTCTAATACTGATATGAATCAATTGAAAAGATTAAGTTTTGTCGTGACACTGAGTTGTTTATGTTCACCTCTTGTCTTTGCAGAATCCATAGACTGTTCCAATACTGGAGCTGAGCTTAAAATCTGTTCAAAAACATTTAGTGAATCGAGAAAGCAACTCAATAATAAATATCTTTCTGCATATTTAGTTACTGATGCCCCTTTACAGCTTTTACAGGATACACAAAAGTTATGGTCTAAGCATACTCAGCAATGCAAGAGTAATACGTGCATTCAACAACAGTTTGATTTACGTACTGATGACCTAAATTTTTATGCGTCGCTTAAGCAAACCCTTACCCAACATTATCTTAAGTTTGAAAATGGACATATAGCAGCTCAACCTGTCCACATTCAAGTCCATCAACTCGCGAAAGATAAAATCAAAATTGAAGGGATAGCCTACCGCAATCCAAATAACCGCAAGGAAACTCAAACGATTTCACTGATGGCCTATAGTTCACCTGAACAAAAAAGTGAAATTTTAGACAATGAGCACAACTGTAAATATCAGTTTAATTTTCAAAAAGCTTTACTGAATGTGAAAACCCAACAAAAAGGCTGTGAGCGTTTTAGCGGAATATATCGACTATATGACTAGCACTTTAAATAAAAGCCAGTGTTTGAACACTGGCTTTTTTAGCTTCTACGCTGGATATTTTTGAGCAATATCTTGACCGACTAAAACGGCGGTTGCCGCAGACAAAGTCCAACCTAAATGCCCATGCCCTGTATTATAAAAAACACGAGGTTGTTTAGATTGTTTCACCACTGGCAACATATTCGGCATCATAGGTCTTAAACCTGCCCAAGGCACCACATGCTCAGTTGAGATATCAAAGTTACGGTTTACCCAATTGACTAATGGTTGAATACGATCAGCTCTTATGTCGCGGTTATAGCCATTAAACTCAGCGGTCCCCGCTACACGCAATCGATCCTTACCTAAACGAGAGGTCACAATTTTTGCACTTTCATCTAGTAAGCTCACCCAAGGAGCATTCTTTACACTGTGCTCATCTCTTAATTGCACAGTAATTGAATAACCTTTTACTGGGTACACATTTACTCGCTCACCAATCATGTCAGCAAGTTGATAACTCCCTACACCACCACAAACAACAAGCACATCGCCTTCAAGCTGGATGTTATCAGATTCAACCCGATAAGGATGCTCTGCACTTGGCTGACAAGTCACGACTACTTTGTCTGCGCTGCACTTAATATCCATAACTTCTAGGCCGAACTTATATTGAACGCCATATTGCTTAGTCTTCTCGGCCAAAGAGGTCGAATACTTATGAATATCGCCCGTTGCATCACTTGGTGTGTAATAACCTCCGAAGTAATCTCCCGTTAACGATGGCTCTATTGTTTTCATTTCATCAGGTGAAACCGAATAGCGCTCTAATGTACCTTTGTTCAATACATTATTCACTTGTTTAGCAATCTCGTAGTCAGCCTTACTATGATACATATGGAGAATTCCACGTTTCTCCAAATCAAACTCAAGTTGCTCTTTTTCCGCAACTTCAAATAAACGCTTACGAGCGAGTAATGCCAAACGAACTGTTTCAATCGTATTCGCTTCATAGTTTTTAATATGTGATAGAAACTCAACTAGCCAACTATACTTATGCAAACTAAATGAAGGATTCAGCAATAGAGGTGCATCTTTTTGTCTCATCCATTTAAAGCCTTTAATCACGGTGGCTTTTTGGTTCCATACTTCAGCATTACAAGCCGATAGTTGCCCTCCATTGGCAAATGACGTTTCCATTGCAGGATATAAATGTCGATCGATCACTGTGACTTGATAACCCAGTTGCGATAATTCATAAGCAGAGGTAACCCCTGTGATTCCCGCACCTATCACAATAACATGTGGCATAACAGACTCCTCAGAAATGCAAAGCATTTCATCAGTACAGCCCATCTGTCATTGGTACCTGAGAGTTTCGACCCCAACGTTACCTTTTAACGTTTAGATCTTCCCCTTCGGTGAGTTTATAATTTATAAGTTATTATTTTCCATTCTTATAAATCTAAGCTTCTCTCCAGATTTTTTAATTATTACAGTCCTTTTGCCTGAGAGTTTCCGGGCTTGTTGCTCCTTCGGCGGGTTCTTAATGAACCTCTCTCCCGCAATAATTTTGTATTTATATAAGCAATGTATCTGCCACATTGAAAAAAACGCATTCTTTTCTTGTAAACTTTTGTATAAGCAATTTTTTAGTTATAAAAATTTGATTTATATAAAAAAGGTGAATTAATATAAATTCACCTTTTTTATATAAATTAGAGTTTTCCGTTGAGCACTTGGTCTGTAACTGTACCCTTCCATTGCTCACGCAAAGTAGGTAAATAGAATTTTTCACCAATAGTGACCAGTTCAGCATCAATCAATGCGTGAACTTCGTGCATAAAAATATAATCAAGTGCAACTAAAGAAAGCTGATGGTTCTTTTGGGCTGTTTTCTTACGTTTTACCTGTGCTTGTTTCACTAACTCATTTGCAAAGTTTTTATCTTTGTAAGCAGTAATTGCGTTTAAACGAAGCTCAATAACACCCCATCCCGCTAATAGCTTTTTAAAGATTTCAAAATCTTTTGAGGTTGATTCCCAAGTTACATTTTCTAGGTCATTATCTTCAGGTAAAACTGGCAACAATAAGTCCGCTGTACTTGGGAAAATCTTTTTAAGATTTAACAGAAACTTAACCGGCTGATCACTAGGGTAATCATTAAATTGCACATGTTGTTGGGTATCTGTTAAATAAATAGAGAGCATTCAAAAAATCCTTAGCTAAGCAACTGTTTTTATTTATTTTATCTCTAACTTCGCAAAATAAATGCAAAACAAAAAACAATATAAAAACAGGATAAGGTGGGCATTTTAACAATTATGACGGCTTATTCAACGCCAATTCACCATTAATTAGTGAAACTTTAAACCTTTGTGATAAAAAGCCCTCCGAAGAGAGCTTAAATTTAAATAGAACACTTAAAATCCAATGTCATTCCTAGTTTTGATTAAACTTGGTATTGATCGACTTTATGATTGGGTTGATCTACAAGCAATTCAATAAAAGTTGGAATGGATGTAGTGTTAAGCAAATATGGATTAAACTCATCAACATGATGATGACGAAAGAAATCTTTTATTTTCGTATTAATAGGAGCAAATTTCATGCTCCAATGTTTAAATAAACGTTGTTCGGAAGATTCAGAAAAGATGATTTCGCAGTTTTGGTGTCTCGAATCTTTTAAAATTAAGTTATAAAAAAGTGATTCGACTTGTTCTTTCTCACCTTCCAAATATTGCAAGAAGTATCCATTACCATAGTAAAGTACTCCTGTAATATCATTATAAGAATTGAATTTGACTGCTTCTGTGAGAATATCAATTAAATCTTGTTTTATTTGACTATGTTCACTATTGGTTTTACTTGCATACATAAAGCCTATTAAACTCATAGCGATACTCGAAGATAAATTTCAGTGTCCATTCTGACATCTACCTACTCCTCTTACAATGTAAGCTATTTAAAACCTTGTATTTCAAAAGTAAAGATTATTTTCATTTTGAAAATGACAAACTTTAACAACTCGAAATCTTTTGTAAATGAATGCCAACCTAACAAGTTAATCAAATAGAATTAATTTGAGTAAAATTAAAAATTGTATTTAATGGATGGATGTCTAATGGAGAACCATGAAATTATTCTTCAAGACGAACATCATAAACAATTTAAGATTGTTAAAGTACAAGATGTTCGTTTTGATAAAAGTACGCTTAATAATAGCTACCAATGGTTATGGATATTTGATCATAGTTCAGAGTTTTTCCCATTTGAATTATGGGATCAGCTTGATCATGCAACCATTCATCAAAAAATTAAACTCGGTAATCAAGTTTTCAAAATTATTAAGATCTTAACGAAGAAAACAAAAGTTAGGCCTTCATAAAAGATAAGTACTTAACCAAGTTGAAATCACTGAAACCAATATCTTCGGCTGTTCAATCGGAATCATATGGCCCGTATTTTTAATTATCTCAAGCTTTGCATGTGGTAACTGATCTAATAACTCTATCGCTTCTTCCTTAGAACGCAGCTGGTCCTCTGCACCAGAAATAATTAAAGTTGGGCATGTGATCTTACTCATATCATAAGAACTTCTATCTAACATAGATTGTTTAACGAACTCTTCATAACCTAAAGCCCTACCCATCTCTTGGATTCTTTTTACAAGAGCGCGATTCTGAACATTCGATGGATGAAGTGTTTTTTCAATTGATATTGAACTTAGCCCATGGAAAGTTTTCCCAGAGTTAAGCTTAATCGCTGTTAACTTTTGATTTTTCTGCTCTTCTGTATCTGAGCGTAGTGAAGACGCTATTAAAACAAGCGCCTTAACTTTTTCAGGAAATTGCTCCACTATAGATCTCGCAATGTATCCTCCAAGTGAGAATCCAATTAGTACAAAGCTCTCAGGCGCATTTTTAGCAATATTCTGAGCAATCTCTTTTATTGTTTGCCCTTCTTTTAAAGTAGCTCGATATATATTCCACTCTTTAGGCACTTCATTTATGACTTCATTCCAGAGAGATTCGTCAAGCATATAACCAGGAATTAAAACAACTGAAAGTGGCTTTTGATTCATAAGTTTTTTAATACCTTACTTGTAAATTATAGCTGACAGCATTTTATGCTAATAAAAAATCTATAATTAGAATATTGAAGTAAAAAATAAAATCACTATATAAATTAAACAGTATTAACTCTACAAGCACGCCAGACTAAAACATTCCCTTTCTACGCTTGAAGGAGGTACACATGAAAGTTAGAGCATCACGTACGTATTCCGCTTCAGCAAATAATTATTTTATTTCCAAAGAATATGATTGTACTGTTATTCCTGTAAAAGGAATATGTTTTATAGACTCTGGTCTAACTGAGAGTGGAGTGATCCAACCAGTAGAAATTATTGAAGTGACTATAGAACCAGAAACTAACTCTTATCATGTTCTTTTAGCAGGCGATCCTCATAACTACGAAAAAGAAGAGCTAAAAAAGAAGTTTGAAGCTATGAAATCTCATGGTTGGGAATATATAGAAGGTTTACTTTGATATTTTCCTATCTCGAGCTATAAGTTAGTCTCTATATAAAAGCCCTCAGATGAGGGCTTTTATATAAACCTTAACGCTTACTTTGTTTTTAGTGATTACTTACTATTTGGCGAAACCATTTTTTCAGGTTTTACCACTTCATCAAATTGCTCTGCTGTGACCAAGCCAAGCTCAACAGCAACCTGCTTCAAAGTTTTATTTTCTTTATAAGCAGTCTTTGCAACTTTTGCAGAATTTTCATAGCCAATTACTGGATTTAACGCTGTGACCAACATGAGAGAGTTATGTAAGAAGTGGTCAATCTTATCGCGATTAGGCTCAATTCCTACTGCACAGTGGTCGTTAAAGCTATTGCACGCGTCTCCAAGCAATTGAATAGATTGCAATAAGTTATAAGCAATTACAGGCATAAATACGTTTAACTCAAAGTTACCTGAAGCACCAGCCACATTAATGGTTGTGTCATTGCCAAGCACTTGTGCAACCACCATGGTCATTGCTTCACTTTGGGTCGGATTTACTTTGCCCGGCATAATGCTTGAACCAGGTTCATTTTCTGGAATACGGATTTCGCCGAAACCACAACGTGGACCACTTGCCAACCATCGAATATCATTCGCAATTTTATTTAAGCTTACAGCCAATGTTTTTAATGCACCTGATGCAAAAACAGCCGCATCACGCCCTGCTAGTGCTTCAAATTTATTAGGTGCAGTTACAAATGGCAAGCCTGTAAGTAGAGCAAGCTGTGCTGCTGCTTTTACTGCATAGTCAGGATGTGCATTTAACCCAGTCCCTACAGCAGTTCCACCCAATGGCAATTCATATAAACCAGTTAAAGCCTGTTGTAATCGAACCAATCCATGCTCAAGCTGAGAAACATAGCCACTAAACTCTTGGCCTAAAGTTAATGGCGTGGCATCTTGCAAATGAGTACGGCCAATTTTGACAATATCTTGGAACTCATCAGATTTTTTTTGCAAAGTCGCTTTAAGTTGCTCAACCGCAGGGATGAGTAATTCATTAATTTGCAAACTTGCTGCTACATGAATAGCCGTTGGAAATGAGTCATTTGTTGATTGAGCACGATTAACATGATCATTTGGATGTACTGGTTTTTGTGCGCCTAAAGCTTGCCCTAATTTCTGGTTGGCAATATTGGCAATCACTTCATTACAGTTCATGTTACTTTGCGTACCAGAACCCGTTTGCCAGACAACTAAAGGAAACTGTGAATCCCACTTGCCATCAATTACTTCTTCAGCTGCACCCACAATATATTGGCTCAAGTCTTGCGGTAATTGTTCAAGTTCAGCATTGGTTATTGCAGCAGCCTTTTTGACCAAACCCATTGCTCGAATCATGGCACGAGGTAATCGTTCTTGCCCAATTTTAAAGTTCTGTAAGCTGCGTTGAGTCTGTGCTCCCCACAATGCTTCATTTGGTACTTCAATCTCACCCATCGTATCATGTTCAATTCGTGTTTGCATAGAAACCTCGGTTATCTCAATAAAGAACTCACGGGCTGAAGCAAGTGTTTGCTCTGGCTAGTTAATTTTGGATATCGTACTCAAGCATTCCATTATTGTAAATAAGAATCATTATCTTATCTTCCATTTAATGTATTTTGATAAAAGCGCCATTCATCTTCAATCATTTGTTTTAACGGACGTTTTGGTGCCCATTGCAGTAATGTTTTGGCTTTTTCAATATTAGCTCCAACTTGATCCAACTCAACATGCTTATAAATTGCTGTTTGTGTTGGAATCTCAGCTTGAGTGACTTGCGAAATTTCATCGAGTAATTGACGAATTGAATGAACTTGATCATGGGCAATATTAAATGCTTCACAACAATGTGTTTGATCATGCAACCAATGTAAACTCGCACTCACCGCCTCACACAAATCTAAAACATGTAGGAAACTGCGTTCAGTTGTATGATCTGATGTTTCAGCTTGATCTTGTAATTCAATCAAATCACGCTGCATCGCTGCTACTTGCATTGCAAGCGGTACGATATTTTTAGGAAGCTGAGCGACATACTCTCCGAGTACACCATGTTCAAATGCACCTACAATATTAGATAAGCGCAAGATTGCAATTTTCCACTCATGATCAATTTTATAAGTATCACGGATAATTTCTTCAATCATCTGTTGAGACTTAATGTAGGGATTAGGATAAGCGTAATTAAATTCTTCTGTTTCACTTAATTGCAGTCCAGATTTACCATAAGCTGCAAGGCTAGACAGGTGAATAAAATGACGTACACCTGTACGTTGCATGGCACGTAGTAAACTCATGATGCAACTGACATTATCATTATAATATTCAAGAGGTTTAAGGTTAGATTCTTCAATTGATTTAAACCCGGCAGTATGAATAACCGCATCAATTGAGTATTGCTCGAAAACCTTATTCAATGCTGGTGTATTACGTACATCAAGTTTGACAAATGGAACGTACATACCAGAAATAAACTCTAGTCGTTCAAGCGTTTGCAAGGTCGAATTAGCCAAATTATCGACGATTACCACTTCTTGCCCTTGAGCCATAAGACTCAATGCAATGTGTGAACCGATAAAGCCTAAACCACCTGTCACTAAAATCATTGTATACTTACCTTTCTCTTAATGTATCTACGCCCATTTAGACGTATGACCATAGTGAATTCTCAATGAGTACATTACTACTAATTACCTCTGCTCCTACTTCCATTCATGCTTGGCATGCGTTAGGACTTGCTCAGGCACTCAAAAGTAAAAATGAAGACTTCCGTGTATTCTTTTACCAAGATGGCGTGCAGGTTGCTAATGATTTTCAATGGGTTCCTGACGACCAGCGTAATTTAACGCATGAATGGCAAAAGCTTGCGATTCGTCTTCCTGTTTGTGTGAGTGCTGCCCTCGCTCGTGGTATTACGGATGCAGAAAATGCTAGTCGCCATCACCTTACTCATCACAACCTTGCCAAAGACTTTGAACTTGTCGGGTTAGGTGAACTTGCTGATGCAGTACAGTCAGCATCTCGTCTTATTCAATTTTAAGTTACTTTGTTTGCTTAGATTGTTGCTTTTAAAAGGTATATTGTGTGAAATCTGTACTCGTCATTTTAAGCCAAACCAATTTAACCAGTCTTCAAATCAATGAAAGCCTTTCCGCTACTATGGTTTTAGCAACCTTTGGCTCACCAGTCAAAGTATTATTGAAAGATGCTGCTCTTAGTCTTTTGCAAAATAATTTGAGCTTTGATCAGTTTGCTCAGGCTTTTAAAGTGGCTTCAAATATGGTCGAAAGTTTTGAGTTCTACGACTTGAGCCCCATTCTGATTGAAAGTAAAAATCAGCAACATCCTCTTGTACAAAAAACCGAGCAAGAGATTGAATTTGTTCAGTTGAATGCTGAATTTATTCAATCTTTTGATCATGTTCTATATTGGTAGATGAAGGTGTAAGTTTAATGAATCCATCAACTCTTTATCTTGTGCAATCTTCTTACCACGCTACGCCTAAAATTATTGATGAGTTAAGTCATCTTTTTCAGGCAGGTGACCAGATTGTTTTTATGGGTGATTCCGTTGCGCACCTTTCTGCCAAAATGATTCAATCATTTGAAGCTGTTTCATGTTTAAGCATCGAAAAAGACTTACTTGATACAGATACTTTAGCTCAGATTAATGTATTAGATTATGATCAATTTGCAGATCTTGTTTTAACATTTAATCGCTGTATTTCTCTTAAATAATATATTTAGGCTGGTTTCATGAATTTAGAATTAGACCAAGATGGTCATTTGGTTGATTACACAATCTGGAATCCTGAAGTTGCACAAGAACTTGCCAAATCGCTTGATCTTGAACTCACCGATTGGCATTTTGAAGTTTTAGCAGCTGTACGTCAGTTTTATCAACAGTTTGGACATTCTCCAGCAACTCGCCCACTGATTAAATTTTTAATGAAAACGGTCAGTCCAGAGATTAATAATGCAGTTTTACAGCAACAATTTAATACTGGTTTAGTTGCCCGTCATTTAAGTCGCTTAGCAGGGATTCCTAAACCAGCAAATTGTTTATAAAGTTAGGTAAATTTTTTAGCAGCAGCGACACATAAAACAGTTGCTGCTGTAACCACTAACATTGACCAGCTCACATGTTCGTGCAACAAAGCCGCTGCAATACCTAGCCCCATTAAAGGCTGTAAAAGTTGTAGTTGGCTAATCGCAGCAATTCCTCCTTGAGCAAGCCCTTTGTACCAAAAGAAAAAGCCAATGAGCATACTAAACAAAGACACATAAATAAGCCCAGCCAAAGCTGACGTAGACACGCTCTGAAATGAAGCTGGCATATAAAAAACAGTCAGAAACAGCATAAAAGGTAGTGACAAAATAAGCGCCCAACAAATGACCTGCCAGCCACCTATTTTGCGCGAAAGTACGCCACCCTCAGCATAGCCAAAGCCACAAAAAATAATTGCCATCAACATATAAAAGTCACCCATCCCAAGTGATGTATCACCAGAAATGAAAAACATATAAGCGAAGACAACCGCACTCCCCAAGACTGCAAATATCCAGAAAAATTGATTCGGTTTTTCGCCACCTCTCAACACAGCAAATATTGCTGTTGCAAGCGGTAAAAGGCTAACAAAAACGATTGAATGAGCTGCATTCATGTATTGTAGGGCAAGTGCTGTAAATAGTGGAAAACCTATCACTACACCTAAAGCAACGATGGCAAGAGGCCACCAATCTTGCTTAGCTGGTTTCTTTTGTTTTAAAACTAATATGAGAATAAGGCCTAAAATACCGGCAATTGCCGCACGTGCTGCGGTTAAAAAACCCGGATCGAAACCCATTACAGCTACACGTGTTGCTGGCAATGAACCCGCAAAAATAGCTACGCCAATAAAACCATTTACCCAGCCATTCATAAACCTATTCATAATTTTCTCCGTCACTATACGAAGAATTTAAGCTGTGCTAAGGTGATTAAACCAGATACAAAGCAGTACAATTTAAAAGAACTGTTATGTACGACTAACCAGTACAGTTGGGATTTTAAGTCAGTGAATCAGAGCAAAACAAAAATTGAAATTGTTATTTCAGAGATTGAGCAACAAATAAAAAATCGGTCTTTAATGCCTGGAGTACGCTTACCTTCTGTTCGTAAGTTAGCGAATAATCTTGGCTTTTCTGTATCAACGGTTGTAGAAGCATATGAACGATTAATTGCTTTAGGCAAAATCGAATCAAGAACTGGATCTGGTTTTTATATTGTTGGTCCGCTCGCACCTTTAGCTTTAAGCGAATTAGGTCCTAAATTAGATCGCTCAGTCGATCCATTATGGATTTCACGTCAATCTTTGGAAGCAAAAGCAGATGTTTTTAAGCCCGGCTGCGGTTGGTTACCCGATGACTGGATGCCATTAGACAGTATTCGTAAAGCATTAAGATCTGCTGCAAGAAGCCCTGATGATTGCTTGATGAGTTATTCAACACCGTTAGGATTACCCGCTCTACGTGACTTACTGGCAAGACGCGCTCAAGCAAAAGGGATAAACGCAAACCTTAATCAGGTACTTTTAACAGACTCAGGGACTCAAGCGATTGATCTGGTTTGCCGATTTTTATTAAAGCCCGATGATGTCGTTTTGATTGATGACCCTTGTTATTTCAACTTTCATGCATTACTTAAAGTTCATCAAGTCAAAGTGATTGGTATTCCCTACACACCAACAGGTCCTGACTTAGAGGCATTTAAAGAAGCAATTGAGACTTATAACCCACGTCTTTATATCACCAACTCAGGAATTCATAATCCAACTGGAGCAGTACTTTCTCTTTCTACGGCGCATCAATTATTAAAACTTATTGAACAATCAAATTTGATTGTTGTTGAGGATGATATTTTTTCAGATTTTGAATATAACGCGGCTCCTCGGCTTGCTGCTTTGGATAATCTTTCACGTGTAATCTTTATTGGAAGTTTTTCTAAAACGTTATCAGCATCTATTCGCTGTGGTTATATTATTGCTAAACCAGAATGGATTGATCAGCTCACTGACCTGAAAATTGCCACCAGTTTTTCTCACAATGGAGTATCGGCTGAAGTTTTATTAAGTGCTTTAACAGATGGATCTTACCGTAAACATATAGAACTACTAAAAGTTCGTTTAACCAAAGCGATGCACGATACTATTACTAAACTTGAACCATTGGGTATAAAGCCATGGATTAAGCCTCAAGCTGGAATTTTTGTTTGGTGTCATTTGCCAGAGGGAGTTGAAGCTTCAGAAATTGCAAAATATTGTATTAACCATCAAGTTATTCTGGCACCAGGAAATGCGTTTAGCCAAGCTCCCTATGCTGGTCAATTCATCCGCTTTAATGTAACCCAGTCAAATCATGACCACATCTATAAGACTCTGGCTGATGCGATTCAACAAGAGTCTTTATGATGGGTAATAAGAAAAATTAAGCTTGTTTCTGTTTTTGCTGCATATATGCAAAATAACCCGGCCCAGCTGAAACCTGAACTTGTTTTGCATGTAAAGGTTCACGGCAAACCGAACACACCATGACTGGTTCAAACTTATGACCACAAGTTTTATGACGATATTCTAAAGGTTTACCTAAGCCTTGATCCATCCATTTATCTGCCCAATTTGCCATAGATAAGATAATTGGATAAAGCTCAAAACCTTTATCAGTCAATTTGTATTCAAAGCGTTCCTGACGGTCAAAATAAGGAGCTTTGACTAAAATTTCATATTCAACCAAACGCTTTAAACGATCCGAAAGGACATGACGAGTTACGCCTAATGACTTTTGAAAATCGTCAAAACGACGTATCCCCATAAAAGCATTACGTAATATTAGCATCGTCCATCGATCGCCAATCACTGATAGCATACGAGCAACCGAACAAGGTTGATCACCGATGTCGTCCCATTTCATCTTTATGCGTTCCTCGATATTTCCTAGCCTAATGGCCCTATTATTTATACCCTAAACCACTTACCACGATTTATGCAAGATTCATTATAAAAATAACTTCTTATCAATTATATAAAAGAATTCTTATTATAAAAAATAGGAAGTTATTATATAAATTTACTTAACAAATATAACTCACACAATTGTATAGTGAGTTATATTTATCATTAGTTATGCTTAGTTTGAAATAAATACGCCTTTCAATATATAACCCGCTTCCAACTTTACATTTGCCGGAATTCGAACCAGACAATTGGCTTGCATTAAATTACTCAGCATGTGCGATTGCTGTTTTGCCAAACTTTTAACTTTGAGCTGTCCATTGTCAAAATAAGCATGCATCCGTAAAAAACGTTCACGCGCATCTTCTTTTAAATCATGATCTAAAATTGCACTAAACCACTCTGGCCCATTTTGATTCCCCTGCAAAGTGTCGAGCAATACTTTACCGTAAACCTGCATAGAGACATAGACCGCAGCAGGATTGCCCGGCAATCCCAACAAATAACAACGGTGATCTTTTTCAGGTTGAGAATATTCAGCAAAAAAGAGTGGCTTACCCGGCTTTTGTTTTACTTTCCAAAAGATCTGTTCAAAACCCGCTTCAAAAGCGCATGGTCGAACAAAGTCATAATCACCTACTGACACTCCGCCTGTGGTTATGATGACATCATGACTATCTTTTAAACGGTCGAAATACTGTTTGACCTGTGCTGCCTCATCTGCCACATGAATAATTTCAACATCTAAACCATAATCTTCAAACCAAGCTTTTAGTAATGGACCATTTGCATCAAAGATTTTACCTTCGGCAAGATCTTCTGCTTTTTCGGCAACTTCATCACCAGTGACTAAAACAGCAACTTTCGGTGCACGATAAATCTCAACCGTTTGTACACCAGCCATACTTAAGGCAGCCAAGCTTCCAATATTTAGAAACTGTCCAACTTGTGCAAGTAACTGTCCGTTCTGGATTTCTTCGCCTGTAAAACGAATGTCAGCTTGAGGTCGAATATGTTCAGTTAACGAAATTTCTTGTGCTGATACGACCTCTACTATTTCTTGCCTCGCAACATGTGTTGTGCCTTCAGGAATTTTACCACCTGTAAATATACGAATTGCTTGACCTTCACTCAGAATGTCATGACTTTCGCTTCCAGCACGAATCTCACCCGTAACCTGAAACTTTTGATTTTTTAAATCTTCTACATGGCTACAAAGCGCGTAACCATCTACAGCACTTTGAGAAAAGCTTGGCAAGTTAATTTCTGAATAAATTTCTTTGGCAAGATACCTACTTAGGCTATTTTGAAGTGCTTGCTGAATTGAACCTAATTTTTTAGGACGATTACTCATCAACTCAATTGCTTCATCTACGCTAATCAACCCACGCTCTGTACCACAACCTGACATTATTCATAGCCTCCCGGATGTGGTAAATCACGGCAAACATCAAAAATATGAACTAATGCGGGCAGGATAGCAGCCATTGATTCGCTTGCTCCACCACGGCTTCCCGGTAAAGTCACCACCAATGAACGGTCAATAAAACCAGCTACTCCACGTGACATTGCAGCATATGGCGTGCGTTTTTGCCCAAAAGATCGTGCAGCTTCCATTAAACCATCTAGCTTACGCTCTAAAAGTGGCTCTAGCGTATCAACCGTAATATCACGCTTACCAATTCCAGTGCCACCAACGGTCATAATACAAGCATATGACTTGCTCAACTCAAGCACTAAGTTTTTTAAAGTATCTGCTTCATCTGGCAAAATTTGGTAATGAATCGGATCGAATCCTGCCTCGGTTAAAGTTTCAACCACAGATTTTCCGGCAGTATCTGGCTTTCTACCCGCTGCCACAGTGTCTGACAACACAATAACAGCAGCCGAAACAGGCTGACGAAGAACACGCTTAAAGTATGATTTGCCACCTTTTTTCTTAAGCAATTTACATTGGTCCATCCAGAGTTCTTCTGGTTCACAATGTGGTTTTAACATGTCGTAAATGGTTAAGCCTGCAAGACTTGCAGCCGTTAAGGCTTCCATTTCTACGCCAGTTGGACCAATGGTTTCGACCACAGCAATAATCTTTACAAAATCATGTTCTAATTCATATTCAACATCTGCACGATAAATCGGCAATGGATGACACAAAGGAATCAGCTCATCAGTTCGTTTTGCTGCCAAGATTCCTGCAACACGTGCAGTTTTTAATGCATCCCCTTTTTCAGTATTTCCTTGTCTTAATAATTCAATACAGTGAGGTGGTGCATATAAAATCGCTTGTGCTTCAGCAACACGATAACTTTCCGGCTTCATTCCTACATTTTTCATTATTTATCCTAGTCTTGCTTATTTCAGTGTGAGTGTTCATGGCCAGCATGATGATGTTTGTGGTCGTGCGGTGCATCCTTACGAATACAGCAGCCTTCTACATAGTGACTTGTACCATCTGTAAAGAACTCTTCTTTAAATACAGGTACTTCATGCTTTACTCGCTCAACTGCTTCCTCACATGCTTGAAAAGCTTCACGGCGATGGGCTGCATAAGCAATTGCAATAATGGCTGTTTCACCAACATCTAAATATCCAATCCGATGAACCACTCGCACATAAGATACCTGATACTTTTTCTCAATTTCCAGTTCAATTTCACGTATCATTTTTTCAGAAAGCGGTTTATACGAGGTATATTTCAATGCTTTAACAGCTTTACCTTCATGATGATTACGAACCGTACCCATAAAAATATCAATTCCACCGCATTCAGGAAATGATTCAATAGGATCAAAGGTATCAAGGCTTAAAGCCTGCTCTTGTATACGTGCAAAATCTCGCATGACTTACCCTCCTGCAACTGGTGATAATAAAACCAAAGTACACGGCTCACTTAAGGCAGATTGTCTGGTTATAACGTTATCCTCTATCGCACATGCACATTTTTCCATGGCCTGTGTACATTCCGGATGTAAAGTCACAATTTGATCTAAGACATCTTTCACTAAAATATTGGTAGGACAAACGATCGAAAGATTTTGTGGAAGCAATTTTTCAATTGCACCAAATGATTCGATTTTAATTTGGATAGATTGCTGCATTTATCCCCCAAGCATATGCATACTGATTTTACGGGTTTGTTGATGTTGTAAAGCATGAAAGCCCTTAGCTTTATTCCAGATATACGGCATAACTCTCTCTTTTAACTGCTGACTATGCAACATATGATCGGTTGAGTTCTGTGCGCGTAATAGTGCTTGAAGCTGTGGCTTAATATTTAAACCCTGCGGGGCAAAGAGACAGTTATATAGCTCACCTTGCGCCGTTAGTCGAATGCGGTCACATTGGTGGCAAAATGAATGAGTAATGGTAGAAATGATGCCTAGAGCATAATGATTGTTCAGCAAATATTGGCGAGCTGGCTCATGTTGTTGCTCGATAACTTGTACTGAATAATGCGGTTGCAACGCCTGTAAAATTTCAGCTTCACTCACCACATCTTTATTTGACCAAAGTGCATCGCCATCAAGAGGCATGAATTCAATAAAACGTAGTGGAATCTGGTTAGCAATCGACCATCTCACCATAGGTAGGATTTGATCGTCATTTTTATTTTTCATTAACACACAGTTAATTTTAAAGGGTAGTCCTGCATCTTTTGCAGCTTGAATACCTTCAAGAACTGGTTCTAATTTTTTCTTGGTGAGTTCTTTAAATTGAATCGAATCAAGACTATCTAAACTAATATTTAAGTCATCTAAACCAGCATCTTTTAACTGCTGAGCGTATTTAGCCAGATAATGTCCGTTGGTGGTCATTGAAATGCGTTTTAAGCCTAATACTTTTAAAGCTTGTAAATCGCGAACGAAATGCACAATGCCTTGACGCATTAATGGCTCTCCACCCGTAATACGGATGCTTTCAACACCATGTTGCACCATAAAACTGCAAAACTGAAAAAGCGCCTCAAAACTAAGCAAATCTTGTTTATTCAGCCATTCAGGATGTTCCGGCATGCAATATACACACTTAAAATTACAGCGATCGGTTACTGAAATTCGTAACTTTCGCTTGATACGCCCATATTGGTCTTGCAGAACAGATGGCGTATTTTCAGAGTGATATTGTTTCATCTTTTGCACTCATGTCGAGAACAGTTCAAATATTGCTGGCACCTTTTCTGGGCAATTAAAGTAGAAAATTGCGCCTCTATAGTGCTCTGATGTTTATGCAAAATTTGTTCCAATTCTATTTATCATCCATAACTCTTCGGGTTTTAATTAAAATATTGGCCTACTGTTTTAGCTCAGATTTAAAAAGTCTTGCACAATCAGCGCGGCCTCAACTTGTTATATTGCCCTACTTTATTTCTAGCACTTTTCTAAACGGATGGGTACATATTTATGGTACGGCGTTTTAGATAATGGATCACAATGTTCACCGGAAATTAGTCGATTTAATTGTGGTCCAATTGGCTCTCCACCTTGAAAACGCATGCCATAACCATGTGGAAGTGACACCACACCTTTTCGCATTCCCTCATCAAAATCTACAGTAACCTTAATTTCTCCATGTTGTGAAATACATTTAAGCTGACCTCCTACATCTATATTTAGTTGTTTTGCATCTTCAGGATGAATCCGTAAGGCTCCTTCAGCATCTACTTTTCGCCAGGCTGGATCACGGTAAATTTGATTGGCGTTATAACTACGTCGCTCACCTGATAAAAGTATGAAGGGAAATTCTTCTACATTAACCTGATGATTTTTTAAATTTGCAAGCTCGTTTAACATCTCTGGAATAGCAAGACGTATTTTCTTATCCTTATAAGCCACTAGTTTCCAGACTTCATCATATTCATGTTGTGACAACACCACACCTGAACGTTGCTTTAAAATTTGATCGAATAAACGGACGCCTAAAGTTAAAGGATTACCTTTATAACCTGCACGGCGTACCGCTTTGGTGTGTAACACAGCATATTGAATTGACAGTGGGAGTAAAAAAGCAACTGAACCAGCTGAGTTTTCTAACCGTTTTCCTAAAGTGCGATAGAGAATTGAAGCGGCAAAAGGAATATATTTTTTATGTCGGGCAAAAGTTAAACCTAAAGCGGATAGATAAGGTAAATAGGCTGTTTTTTTCGAGTCAACCGCAGCAATTTTTTCTAAAAGCGGAAAGCGTTTTGGAATCACCTGCATAGCTTCAAGTAATCGTGTATAAATTTCTGCCTCTGGCAAAGTATTCGCTTGAGCGGTCAATACTGGATGTCTTAGGTGAAAGCCATTCTTAGGAAACTCAAGATTAAAGCCCGTAAATTCCCATTTTTCAAACTGAGTGTGTGCAGGCAAAATATAGTCAGCAAGTCTAGCAGTTTCTGTCATGGCGACATCGACCACAACCAACAAATCTAATGCTTGAAAGGCTTCCTCAAAAGCAGGTGTATCTGGATAAGTTAATAACGGGTTACAGCTATCTACAAAAACTGCGCGAATTCGCTTTTCCCCTGCTTTTAAGATTTCATCGGGTAAAATGTTAGGTGGAAAAAACCCTGAGATCGGGAACATTTTATGGTAAACGCTACGTCGATATTTTGGCTTTCTTTCATCTGTGTCGCTTAAGATTGGAATAAACATGGTATGCAAATTATTGGTGCCTTGCTTTCCAAAGTTTCCAGTCACTAAGTACAGTAGTTTTTCTAAATATCCGTTTAATGTGGTATTTAAAGTATGTTGAATACCTAAATCAATACGCACACATCCTCTTTTTGCCTTTGCAAAATCTCGAACCACTTGGTAAATCAAGTCGACTGGAACATCTGCTTTGGCAATATAGTCTTCAATCGGCACACGACTAAATGCTTTTTTTACTTCTTCAAAACCTTGTGTGTGCTGCTCAATGAATGCTGCATCATAAAGGTTTTCTTTAATAATGATTGCAATCATTGCTGACATTAAAAAAGCATCTGTTCCAGGTTTTAGCTGCACATGAATATCTGCTTGTTTGGCTGTCTCGGTAACACGTGGGTCAAACACTACCATGGTCCGATTCGGATCTTTCTTAATATGTTTTAGCGTGTCGCGTGCGTTGGGAATGCCATGGGCCTGAAAAGGATTTGTCCCAATAAAAAGAACATAATCGGCATACTCAACATCTTCTGTGGTATGGCAAGCCTGACTCCCGAATAACCGCCCATTGAGCCAGAAATCACCCGTTTTTTCTTGTGCAAGAGAGTTGTAAGCATAATAACTTTTCATGGCCAGCAAAAGTTGGCGACCATATGCGGCACCCAGATGATTGCCTTGACCGCCACCACCAACAGAAGCAAAAGCAGTTCCACCAAACTTATCTCTAATCTGCACTAATCGATTAGCAATTTCTTGAATTGCAACATCCCAACTCACTTCTTTAAATGAGCCATCTGGCTGGCGTTTTAAAGGTGCGGTCAAACGATCTGCGTGTTGCTGGTAGTGCTGTAACCTAGCAGCTTTTTGGCAAATGTAGCCTTGAGAAAATGGATGTTCGGGATCACCTTTAATTTTGACAAACTGGTTATCTTTAATTTCTACGCTTAAACCGCAGTTTCTAGAACACAAAATACATGCGGTCACATCTGTTTTATTTTGCTTCAGCGCTTCAATCATGCCCTTTGACTCCCTTTATTTTTATACATTTGATTGGAATAAATACCAAGTTCCAAAATAGAACTTAAATAATAAATAGTCAACAGTACAAAGATTAAAAACGTATTTCACTTGACCAATGTAAGTTTTAAATCACTCATATACGAAGTTAATTTGCTGTAAAAATTTCTTTAAATGCTTTGATTTGTTTGTATTGCTGAAGCTCATCCAATGAGTTGATGCTATGAAAAAAAAGATTCTGTTTTTGAAATATAGCCACTTGAGCATGTAAAAGCTTAAAGCACTCTTTCAAACTTAACCGCTGCTTTTCAATTTGCTCTGTTATGGCATTTAAACTTTCACGTTTTAATAAGCAAAATGGGTATAAGGCATCTCCATTAATTGAAACATAAGCTGCCTGAGCCTGTTTATTTTTCCGAAGTGCACCGTGTAATTTAGCAACGACTTGGGTAGGTATATAGGTCACATCACAAGGGATAAATAAAACATAGTCTGCGCTTACATTTGACCATGCACTTTTCATTCCCATCAGCGGACCGAAAAAACCTGCTGCATCATCTTGATAACATTGAATGTCCGGCACAATACTTTGATAAATTGAATAATCGCGATGGCTATTCACCCAAATTTCAGACACTGATGATCTTAGTTTCTGATGAATTTTAGTGAGTTGAGTTTCACCATCAAATTGCTGTAACAACTTATTTAAACCATTCATACGGCGGGCTTGTCCACCCGCCAGAATGACCAAATCAGTTACGGGATACCCCTTATTCACACTTCCACCTCCTGTTGGCAAGCTTTAATCAAGCCACGGATTTCAGGTAAACATGAACCACAGTTACCACCTGCTTTTAAACAAGCTGTCACTTGCTTTTCATGAGTAATATTTTGAGTTTTGATTGCGTCTATAATTTTGTTCTTACCTACTTTAAAACAACTACAGACTAAAGGTCCGTCATTATTTGTAGCAGACATTGGCATACCAGCCAGTAACGCTTTTCGATGTAACGCACTTAAACGTTCACGTTTAAATAAACTTGCGACCCAATCACGATCCGGCAATAAATCTGGTGGGGCGATATATAAACTTGCAATCACCACACCATCTTTCAAAATGATGCTATGACTGAGTTGTGAAGAAATATCTTCAATACTCAACCATTCAAAAGTTTCATCGGCAAACGGTAAAAAGCTTTTCAGGTTCTTTTGAGTGTCATGAAAAGTTTGACGGTCTGCAAGTTCATAACGGTTGGTTTTCACCATTTTGACCTTAGTCCACCACGCACAAGTATGCAATGAGGTTTGGATGTGTTGATCAAACCCATCACGTACATACAGTACACCCTGCCAAGTGGTATAAAACGGTTGAATCGTGACAGGTGTATGTTTGAACTCAGGTTCGCCTGAAATAGCATCGACTTCGGGGTTAACGACTTTACCAATACGAGCATCGGATGCAACTTGTTCAGTCCAATGAATTGGGGCAAAAATTTGGCCGCGACGTACTCCCGACGAGAATGTTACACGTAGTACACAACTGCCCCATTTTGAACGGACTTCGACCAAGCCTTGATCACGCACACCAAACTTCAAGGCATCACTCGGATGAATCTCGCAAAATGGTTCGGCACGGTGACTGGTCAAATTTGCTGACAAACCTGTACGCGTCATGGTGTGCCATTGGTCTCGAATACGTCCAGTGTTTAAAATAAGTGGATAATCTTCTGAAATCGCATGAACTGGATCAATTGCAAGAGTTGGAATCAATTTCGCCTTAGTGTTTTTATGACTAAACTGACCCTTGGCAAATAGTTGTTGAACGGCTTTAGCGTCTTGGTTTTTATTCCACACTGGCCATTGAATGGGTTGCAGCGCATTGTACTCAGCAGCGCTCAGATTCATTAAGCCTTTTAAGTTGAAATAACGAAAATTATTACTTTGTTCACGAGCTTCGATATCTGCATTGTCTTGTGCAGATAACGCTGCATGTTCATTAAAGATGTCACTGGCACTCGCAAAGTCAAAACCTTTAAAGCCTAATTTTTTCGCGACTTGGCTAACAGACCACCAATCCGCTTTTGCTTCACCTGGCGCAGGTAAAAAAGCACGCTGACGTGAAATACGACGCTCAGAGTTCGTCACAGTTCCGTCTTTTTCACCCCAACCTAAAGCTGGAAGCAAAACATCGGCATAAGCCGTAGTATCCGTATCTGCACAGATATCTGACACGACGACTAACTCACACTTCTCTAAAGCACGTTTCACTTGATCGGCATCTGGCAGGCTCACTACTGGATTGGTTGCCATAATCCAGATGGCTTTAATTTTTCCAGCCTCAACGGCACGGAACAAATCCACTGCTTTTAAACCCGCTTGAGTTGCAATAAATGGACTGTCCCAGAAAGTTTGAACAACTTTTTGATGTAGTGGGTTATCTAAATCCATATGTGCAGCCAACATATTGGCTAAACCACCAACTTCACGCCCACCCATCGCATTGGGCTGACCTGTCATTGAAAATGGCGCAGCGCCGAGCTTACCAATTTTTCCAGTCAATAAATGACAGTTAATAATACTGTTGGCTTTATTTACACCCTGACTTGATTGATTCACACCCATTGAAAATAAGGTAATGACTTTTTCAGTTTGAGCGAATTTCTCAAAGAAATGCTGCAATTTGTCTAAAGAAATACCACTACGTTTTGCCACATATTCGATATCAGTTTCTGGCTGACTACTTGCCAAAACATCGTGCAGACCTTCGGTATAAGCATCTACAAAGGCCTGATCAGCATGACCATTTTCATATAAATATTGAAATAAGCCATTAAACAATGCGACATCTTGACCCGGCAAAATCGGTAAATGTAGATCCGCTTGTTCACAAGTACTGGTAAAACGTGGGTCAATTACCACCACAAACATATCCGGATTTTGGTTCTTAGCCTGCATGATCCGCTGATAAAGTACAGGATGACACCATGCGGTATTAGAACCGACTAAAACCACCATGTCGGCATGTTCAAAGTCTTCATAGCTTGCAGGGACAATATCTTCACCAAAGCTGCGTTTATGCCCAGCAACCGCAGATGACATGCAAAGGCGCGAGTTGGTGTCGATATTTGCTGTGCCCAAATAGCCTTTTACAAACTTATTTACTACATAATAGTCTTCAGTCAAAAGCTGACCTGAAACATAAAATGCAATGCTGTCACGGCCATATTGGTCGATACAAGATTGGAATTTATCGGCAATTTTATTGATTGCCGCATCCCATGTCGTTACTACCCGATCGGCTTTTCGTCCCATCATCGGTTGTAGAACACGTGTTTCTAACCCCAAAGTATCCGCCAAGCGGCTACCTTTAATACATAAGCGTCCAAAGTTGGAAGGATGCTCAGCATCCCCCTCAACTTGTACCAGAGGTCCTTGAGGTTTTTGCTGGACGTTTACGCTAACACCACAACCCACCCCACAATATGGACATGTTGTTTTGGTTATAGTTGTTGCAACATGGTCGGAGCTATCGATTTCAACGCTTGGAATACTATTCATAACTGCTCCTTTCCCTATTTAGCCTGCATTTTTTAATGCAAAATCTCGACCAAATAGCAGTTTATTTCTAAATGATGAGACTGGGGTTTGATCTGCAATTAACTCTGCATACCACATACCATCTTCAGTATCGCCAAATAAAACTGCACCAATTACTCTATCACTTTGAATAATAATGCGTTTGTAGATGTGACGTTTTTCATCATTCAAAATAATGTCTTCATAATCATCTTTCGGCTCAAAGTTACCCGCCGAGAATACATCGACACCGCTCACCTTTAACTGAGTCGGTACGGTTGGTGCTTTAAAAGTTAAGCTGCCGTGCTCTGCTAAATGTGTCGCGCAGATAAATGCTTGACCCCATAATGGTTCAACCAAACCAAAAGTTTGTCCGCGGTGTTCAATACATTCACCCACCGCATAAATACTTGGGTCAAACGTTTGCATGGTGTCATTCACCAACACACCGCGGTTACAACGTAAACCAGCACTTTGTGCCAAGCTAATATTTGGTCGAATACCGACTGCAAATACCACAAGATCGGCTTCTAAAACCGTGCCATCTTTCAAACGGATTTGCTTCACATGACCATCTTCATCACCAATTAACGCTTCAGTATTCGCTTCGGTAATAATGTGAATACCTTTTTGCTCAATGCTATGACGCAGTAACTGACTCGCACGGCTGTCGAGTTGACGTTCCATAATGCGGTCCATTAAATGCAGCACAGTCACATTCATACCGCGTTGTTTTAAACCGTACGCTGCTTCTAAACCAAGTAAACCACCGCCAATCACCACTGCATTGGTTTTTGAATCGCAGTATTCAATCATGGTATTAACGTCATAAATATCACGGAAAGTTAACACGCCTTTTAAGTCAACACCTTGAACTGGCGGAATAAACGGAGCCGAACCTGTCGCCAAGATCAAACGGTCATAATCAACAGTTTGTCCTTTTTCGGTGTAAACCACTTTACGTGGACGATCAATTTTTACAGCCTTGTCACCTGCAATAAATTTGATGCCTTTATCGTCATACCACTTCGGTGGATGGAGCATAATGTCTTCAATGGTTTTTTCACCTGATAAAACCGGAGATAGCATAATGCGGTTATAGTTTCCCCAAGGTTCTTCACCAATTACCGTGACTTCATAACGGTCTGGTGCCATATCCAGTAAATCTTCTAGGCAACGCATTCCTGCTAAACCATTACCAATCAACACCAGTTTAAGTTTGTCTTGAGACACACCTGTATTGGTAATATAAGTTTTTTGCGGCACAGGATTGATCAAAACACGACCATCAACAATTTTGCTCGGATAAACTGAAAGTTTTTGATCTTTATCTTCTAAACAACGACCTGTTGCCAAACTAAAGTGTTGTTTATAGATTGGCGATGCAATGACCCGTTCACCTTGCAAATCGCCAATAATGCCGCGGCTCATGACGTTGGCTTGGCTAAACGGATCTTTATTGCTTAACACGTAAACACGTTTTTCATGCCCCACGCGAAAGATTGCAACCGCTTGACCGCCCACTAGCGCACCTGCGCCAGTATTTGGGGTTAAATCATCGAGCGCACATACATCAATCCATTGATCATCAGGAAGCATATTTTTGTCTTGTACAATATTCATAGAGATTCTCCTTGTTATGCTTCAACCATTGGAATGCGGTCTTCTGAACGTTCAGCATCAGTTAATGGACGGATCTGACCACGTTCAGTCGTAAATTGAATGTGTGGATCGGCCTGTTCACTTGCATCTGCATTGATATAGGTCTGGAAGCGTTTACGTACTTCAGGATTTTCTACCGCAGTACGCCATTCGTCTTGATATGTGCCAATAATGTGTTCCATACGACGCTCAAGCTCGGCAGCCAAACCAAGAGAGTCATCTACAACTACAGATTTAAGGTAATCTAAGCCACCTTCCATGTTGTCGCGCCATACGCTGGTACGTTGTAAACGGTCTGCGGTTTGGATGTAGAACATATAGAAACGGTCGATATAACGGATGAGCGTTGCTTTATCGAGGTCAGAGGCGATTAATTCTGCATGACGTGGTTTCATACCACCGTTACCACATACATAAAGGTTCCAACCTTTTTCAGTCGCGATAATACCGACGTCTTTACCTTGTGCTTCCGCACATTCACGTGTACAGCCAGACACAGCCATTTTTAATTTATGTGGTGAACGTAAACCTTTGTAGCGGTTTTCAAGTTCGATCGCTAAACCAACCGAGTTGTCTACACCGTAACGGCACCAAGTACTTCCCACACATGATTTCACGGTACGCAATGATTTACCGTAAGCATGACCAGACTCGAAACCAGCAGCATTTAACTCTTCCCAAATGAATGGAAGCTCGTGAACTTGCGCACCGAACATGTCAACACGTTGACCGCCAGTAATTTTGGTGTACAGGTTATATTTTTTCGCGATTTGACCAATGGCAATTAAACCATCTGGAGTCACTTCACCGCCTGCCATACGCGGCACAACCGAGTAAGAACCATCTTTTTGGATGTTACCCAAGTAATAGTCGTTACTGTCTTGTAAGCCTGCGTGACTTGGCTCAAGTACGAAATCATTCCAGCAAGAGGCCAAAATGTTTGCCGCAGCTGGTTTACAAATGTCACACCCTAAACCATGACCATGTTGATGAATCAAATCATCGAAAGTTTTGATTTCATTAACACGAACCAAGTGATACAACTCTTGGCGCGAGTACGGGAAGTGTTCGCAAATATGGTTATTTACAGTCACACCTTGACGTTGTAACTCAGATTTCAATACTTGAGTCACTAATGGCGCACAACCACCACATGCTGTTGCTGCTTTGGTGCATTTCTTTAATGCACCTAAAGAGGTCGAACCATCGCTAATTGCTTGGCAGATATCCGCTTTTGAGACGTTGTTACATGAACAGATTGTTGCGCTGTCAGGCAGCAAATCTACACCACTACCACCCGACTTACCTGCTGATTGCTCAAAGCCCGGCATAATCAAGCTTTCAGGAACTTCCGGTAAAGCCAGACCGTTTAACATCATTTGTAAAAGGTCGTTATATTCTTTGGCATCACCCACCAAAACTGCACCAAGCAATTTGGTTTTGTCGGCATTTACAACAATCTTTTTATAAACCAGTGCATGCTCATCTGCATAGAAATAGCTTAATGCACCCGGCGTCATGGCATGCGCATCACCTACAGAGGCAACGTCCACACCCATCAACTTCAACTTAGTGCTCATGTCTGCACCAGCGAAGCAATGACACTCTTCATCTAAAATGTGTTTTGCTGCAATACGTGCCATGTCATAGCCCGGAGCAACCAAACCATAAATTTTGTTTTGCCAAAGTGCACATTCACCAATGGCATAAATATTGGTATCTGAAGTTTGGCAGTAATCATTAATGACGATACCGCCACGCTCACCAATCGCGAGTCCACTGTTGCGTGCAAGCTCATCACGTGGACGGATCCCCGCAGAGAATAAAATGACATCGGCTTCAAGCTCACTACCATCTGCAAATTTCATTACATGCGTAGTGCTGTTGCCCGATTCAATAGACTGAGTCGCTTTTTGTGTATGAACTTTTACACCAAGATCTTCGATTTTGCGGCGTAAAACTTTACCGCCCAAGTCATCAATTTGAACTGCCATTAAACGTGGTGCAAACTCAACAACATGAGTTTCTAGATCTAAATCACGCAACGCTTTGGCTGCCTCAAGCCCCAGTAAACCACCACCAATAACTACACCTGTTTTTGCATTAAGACTTGCTGCACGAATCGCGTCTAAGTCTTCAATCGTACGGTAAACAAAACAGTTTTCACGGTCGTTACCTGGAATTGGGGGGACAAATGCATAAGAACCCGTTGCCAACACCAATTTGTCATAGCTAATCACATCGCCATGGTTGGTTGTAACTGTTTGCGCTGCTGTATCAATTGCCGTTGCTTTAGTGTTTAAACGTAAGTCAATACCATGCGCATCGGCAAAGTCAAAACGAGCTAAAGATAAATCTTTTGCCGATTTCCCCGAAAAATATTCTGTCAAATGTACGCGGTCATACGCGATACGAGGCTCTTCCGCGAGAATCGTGATTTCCAGTTCATCATCTGCTTTTTCTAAAATGGCTTCGATGAATTTGTGGCCCACCATACCATGACCAATCATTACCAATTTCATAGTGTTTCTCCTCAAATCACGTTGCTTTTAAGCTGCGTTATTGCGTTCTAAAATAGCTTGCTCAAATAGACGTTGTTCTTTTGCCTTGTGCTCTACCGAGAAGCGAATCAACATCACGAAGCATCCAGCGACAATGACAAATCCACCTAATGCCATCAGGCAAGATTGAATATCTGTCATACCTTTTAATAAAAAACCTGCAACGACCGCCCCAGCATTGCCTCCGGCACCGATAATGCCAGACACACCACCCAGTGCTTCACGGTCGATAAATGGAACCATGGCATAGGTCGCACCGCATGCCATGTTGATGAAGAGTGCAAAGACCACCATGCTCATGATGGCCAAGTGCGCGACATTCATTTGTGAAAATAAAATCAGGAATAGCCCTTCGCCTAAAATCATGACAAAGAGTAGTTTTGTACGGCCATCCAAACCTTTTTTGATTGCTACTTTGTCAGAGAGAAAACCTCCCAAAGAGCGAGCAAAGATGGCAAGTAGTCCTAAAATTCCGGCAGTTAAGCCTGCCTCTTTTAAGCCAAAGTGAAATTTTTCGACGTAGTACATGGCCAAGATGTTGTGCATAAAAATCTCAACACCAAAACATGCGCCGTATGTACCAAATAAAATCCAGACACGGTAATTGCCAGCTGCTTGTTTCATTACAGCCCAGCCGCCTTTTTTACCACTATCGGTTGCAATGCCTTGAGCGCGTAGCTCATCAAAGTTGCCTTGTGGACAGTCTTGGGTAAATTTCCAGTACATAAATGCCACCACAAGCATCATTATGCCGGGCATTAAAAGTGCAATACGCCAGCCCATAGATTGCTCAACGCCAAACATCACAATTGCAGAGAGAATCAAAGGCATGACGGCTTGTGTTGTACCACCGCCGGCATTACCCCAACCTACGGCGGTTGCATTGGCTGTGCCCACTACATTTGGAGCAAACATGACGCTGGTGTGATATTGAGTGATGACAAAGCTTGCGCCAATGGCACCAATCAAAAAGCGGAAAAAGAGAAAAGATTCATAACTTCTAACAGCAGTGATCCCAATGACTGGGATACTGCCAACAAGTAAAAGCGTGATGTATGCTTTACGTGGGCCATATTTGTCACACAAAGGCCCGACAATCAAACGTACGACAATCGTGACAGCAACAGCCGCAATACTAATGTTAGCAATTTGGTCTTTTGTTAAATGGAACTCACCTGCAATGACAGGCATGAGAGGCGCACAGGCAAACCACGCAAAAAAGCAAGCAAAAAAAGCGAGCCAACTCATGTGGAAGGCCCGCATCGCTGGAACTGTAAAATTAAACAGCTTAATAGATGTTGCTTTTGTGGCTGACAAATTCAAAGACATTGCCTTCACTCCGACTGAACGTAACTTCTTTGTGCACACCTAGGTATTCACAAACTCGATCAGAACGGACTTCATTGGCCGTCTTTAAAACTCATGGTCGTCTTCGACCTGTTATTGAATAAGCATTTTGCATGCCAGCTTTTTTAAAAATTAAATTAATATTTTTTTATTATTATTTTTCATATAGATAAAAATTTTTTAAATATCAAAATGATCATTCTCACATCTTTAACTGCTCTAACCTTGCACACTTATAGGGTTCAGGTAAAAATACGCTCTGCTACAAAATGAATCGCATTTTTGCACCAAGATTGATCAGTAGCGCCATTAAGCATGCTAATTTAGCGATAAAGCTCGATTTTTTCTTTAGTTTGCTATGGCATTAATCTTGCTTAAATAATTGATAACAAAAACGCGTCGAATTGGCGCATTTTCTTAGCCTGATTTTCTGAACTTATGCCAAAACTCAAAATAGCCCTTATTGATGATGATCATGCGCGAGCCGACTATATAAGAAAAAGTTTGCTTGAAAATGATTTTGAAGTAGTCGCATGCCTTACTTTGGATCATTTGAATATCTTCCGCCTGGAGCATTTACAAGCTGATGTCATCTTGCTTGATATGGATCATCCCCATCGTGACATTATTGAAAGTTGTGTCAGTAGTTATGACCTGCCTACAGTTCTATTTACCAAAAATTCTGATAAAGACACCATTAAACAAGCCATCGATGCGGGAGTAACTGCATATATTGTGGATGGCATCGACCCTTCCCGCTTACATACCATTTTAGAAATCTCAATTGAGCAATATAAAAAGCACAAAAAACTCGAAGGTGATTTAAAAGAAGCTCAAACCAAACTTGCTGACCGCAAGGATGTCGAAAAAGCCAAAGTGCTACTGATGCAACTGCATGGCCTACCTGAAGAAACTGCATTTCAGCTTCTTAGAAAAAATGCGATGAGCCACCGCATTACAATTGGAGAAATGGCACGGCGTTTACTTGACGCTCAAAAATTACTTGGCAATCAACTAAAGGATGAATAAATGAGCAGATTAGAAAAGACTCAATTACAACTCGGTTATATTCCTTTGCTTGATTGTCTTGCGTTGCTTTGGGCAAAGCAAAGAGGTTTCTTTGAAGAAGAAGGTTTAGAAGTTACTTTAGTTAAAGAAGCCTCGTGGGCGAGTCTGCGCGACCGTCTTGCTTTTGGATTATTGGATGCAGCCCATTGCTTATCTGCAATGTTACCTGCGGCGGCTGTAGGCGCAGATCAAATTGGTACACCTCTACAAACATCGCTGGTTTTAAGTGAAAACCGTGCTTTTATTAGCTTAAGTCAAAAGCTTACTCGTCAACTTGCAATTCAAGAAAATGACACCGCACAAGTAACAGCACAAAAAGTGGCGAGCTATCTTGAACAAGGCCATCCTCTTTCTTTAGCGCATGTGTTTAAGCATTCTATTCACCATTATTGTTTAAGAGAATGGTTGGCTTTAGCAAATCCAAAAATCGCACAGTCTATTCAGCTCAAAACATTACCGCCACCATACATGGTCGAAGCACTGGATAAACATGTGATTGATGGTTTCTGTGTAGGTGAGCCTTGGAATACCCAAGGTGAGCTTCTTGGTTTAAGTAAAATGATTTGCTCAAGCCAAAACGTTATTCCATCTGTCGCTGACAAGGTTTTAGCCGTAACGCAAGAATGGGCGGAGCAGCATCCACAAACGCTCGTCGCGCTCACCGCCGCAATCATGAAAGCCCAACAAGAGTTGAGCGAGTTACAAGACTTTGCGCCAATTTTAAAATTATTGGTTGAGTCTGGAATCGTTCGTTTTCATTGTTCTGAAGAAGTACATGTCGATAAATATTTCATGATTCAGGATATTGTCCGTCATTTAGTAAAAGAAAGTGCACTTCCAAAAGTAGAAGATTTTTACTGGCTGCTCGAACAAATGCAAAAATGGGATGAGCTTCAAATCGACCAAGCACAAATCACAAGTTTGGGAACTCAATGCATTAATCTTGAGGCTTATAATCAAGCCAAACAGCGATATTCTTCATAAACTATCTGGGTCAAATCAGTATAAAAATGCTGTCTTTTGTGACAAAGACAGCTTGAAAGACCCATAAGACAAAATGCGAAACACGCATTACTATACTTTCTGGACTCAACTGATCCATTGAAAATACAGTGCTTATGCAAATGATCATATCTATCTAAGCATATCATTTTCAGACATTTTCATATCAATAACTGCCACTTAGTCAATTTCAGTTAATCATTCTCAGCCTTTTAAGAAAGCCTTCAAATATTCCTCTCTTTTTAAGCCTTCATCTTAGCTATGTTCTCTACAAAATAGTGATACATAACTGATGTGGGTCTGGTCATCAATTTCTTTTTAATTCTTCGAAGTAATTTCAAACAGACGTCTTAATTAAATTAATTTTTTTAGCTTAAAAGTAATTTATTGCCTATGTGGTTATATTTAAAAAGATTTATTTATTTATCCTTCTATAAAACTTAAATATTACGATTCAAATAATTACCTAAAAAAAATTAGTGAAAATTCCTCTAACTATCTCCTTTTTTGAGTTACAAACAGCAACAATCTTGTCACAAATGGTAATCATAATTAAATTAATAATCATTATCATTCACACCACATAAAAACCTGAGAAGATCTACCATGATCCATGAAAATATTCTCGAATGCATAGGTAAAACGCCACTATTACAACTATCAAGGCTATTCACGCATCAATCAGTCTCAGTGATTGCGAAAATGGAATTGTTAAACCCAGGAGGAAGTATTAAAGACCGTCCAGCATTATTCATGCTACAGGAAGGTCTGAAATCTGGAGTCATCAATAAGGATAGTCATATTGTTGAAAGTTCGTCAGGGAACTTAGCTATTGCTCTTGCAATGGCATGCAAAATCTATGGATTAAAATTTACTGCGGTGATTGACCCGAAAATTGCTTCAGCAAATTTACAAATGTTGAAGCTCTACAAAGCCAATATCGAAATGGTCTCTGAAAAAGACCAAAACGGCGGTTACTTAAAAACCAGAATTGACACTGTAAAACGACTCTGCCAACAACTGCCGAATGCTGTCTGGATTAATCAGTATGCAAATCCAAACAACTGGAAAAGCCACTATTTTGGTGAAGCAGAAGAAATCCTCAATCAAATTGACCGCAAAATTGATTACCTCGTGATTGGGGCGAGCACTTCAGGCACGATTATGGGCGTATCTCGTCGCCTTAAAGAAAGATTTCCAGAATTAAAAGTGATCGCAGTCGATATCGTCGGCTCTGTGTTGTTCGGTGGTACATCTGGTCCACGCGAAATTCCTGGCATTGGTGCAAGTACTGTCCCCCCACTACTCTCCCCCGATGAAATTGATGATGTCATTTATGTAGATGACTATGAGTCGGCACTCGGTTGCAGAGAGCTTCTTGAACATGAAGGAATTTTTGCAGGCGGTTCGAGCGGCTCATCTATTTCAGCCATCAAAAAACTGATTCCAACCATTCCAGAAGGTTCATGCGTCTTAACGTTGTTGCCTGATCGTGGCGACCGTTATCTCGATCTGGTTTATGAAGATGAATGGTTCGAAATGATCAAGAAGCGTCACTTCAATCGAAACTTACGACGCCAAGAAAACCTTACTTTACAAAATGTTGTTTAACTTTCTCCTTAGGACATATTCATGAGCAATTTGGCTACCCTTCGCTATTTAAGTCAATCAGATTTATTAAATCTGGGCGCAAATCATAGTAATTCATTTATTGAAGCGATTACTGAAGGTTTAACCCTGCATGCAAATAAACAGTTTGTACAACCCTTAAAACCATACCTTCGCTGGCAAGGTGCCGACCATATTGCTGACCGCATTATTGCTATGCCTTGCTATTTAGGTGGCAATGACCCGATTGCTGGAATTAAATGGATTGGCTCAAGACAACATAACCCTAAAAAATTCAATATTCCTCGTGCTAGCGCACTGATTGTTTTAAATGACTCAGAAACAAATTATCCGGTCGCGGTGATGGAAGGCAGCTTAATTAGTGCCATGCGAACTGCTGCAATTACGGGTGTTTCAATTAAATATCTAGCGAAAAAAGACTTTTCAGACATTACCGTAATTGGCTGCGGACCAATTGCCCAAATGCAGATTAAAACTGTGCTTGAACAATATGCTCAAGTGAAAAAAATCCATTTATTTGATGTGAACCCTGAAGCGGCTGCAAAACTCAAAGCGTTGTTCTTATCGGAATATCTGCAATTAGAAATTGAAATTCATGACAGCGCTAAGTCTGCAATTGAGCAAGCCGATGTCCTTATTACCTGTACCGTTTCAGATAAACCTTACATTCCATTTGAATGGCTTAAAAAAGGCTGCTTTGTTTCAAATATTTCAATTATGGATATTGAGCCCGAAGTCTTCTTAAAAGTAGACAAAGTGATTGTAGATGACTGGGACCAATCAAACCGAGAAAAGAAAGTCATCAACGTACTCGTTGAAGATGGCTTATTCAGCCGTGAAAAACTGCATGCCGAACTTGGCGACATCATTATTGGTCATAAAAACGGCCGCGAACATGAAGATGAAATCATTTTGCTCAACCCAATGGGCATGGCGATTGATGACATTGTCTGCGCCAAGTGGTTCTTCAATGCCGCACAAGAACAAAACGTTGGCACAGTTCTACCGCTTTTATAAGAATAGGAATAACTAAAATGTTAGATCGGATTTACACAGCACAACTACAAAAAACGATAGATGCTCTCTACATGGAGAATTATGGAGATTTTAAAGATCATATTTCCTATAAAAAGCCGCATCTGGCAATAACTCTCAATGATGAGTTGGAACTCTATTTAAACTGTTTAAAAGTAGATGGTGTAAATCCTTTCTATGTCACCCAACCCGAAGTTCTGCTTTATAACCTCTTAAACAATACGACGTCTAAAATTTCTATTTCTGAAGTTTTTAACTATTTAACCCAAGCGTCTTGGTGGCCGTCACCACACCGTCAGAAAGCAATTAATTATTGGCTTGACAACTTAGTAACGGCTGAAAAAATTCCTCAAATTTTACAGTCAGCACTTTCATTTTCATCGCCTTTAGTTACTAGCGAACTGCTCTCGCTGGTAGCCGACCGTCCATTTCATCCGTTCGCTCACTCAAAAGGTGAACTTGCACCACTCACAACTCAAAAAGAAATTGAGGTGTATTGGTGGGCTTTTAAGAAAGATGACGTCATCAATAATATGGAATCGATTCCTCATAAAGAGCTTCTGTTATCAGAAGCTGAGGACAAGCATATTACTGAAAAAATGGCTGAGCTTTCAGATGACTACTTAGCCCTGCCTTTGTTAGAGACTCAACATCGCTATTTAAAGTTTGATGAAAATAAGTACGGCGCTATTGACCTGAACCATGTCACGACAATTGGCTCACCGACTTCTTCATTAAGAACGCTTATTCATAACGCAAACCCTACTCTACATTTAAAACTCTCGACCAATGCTAAAACATTAGGCGCAATCCGCTCTATGCCAGGTCGTTATTTAATGAATGGGCATACGGCTTATGATTTTTTAAATGAAGTCATTAATGAAACTTCTTTATTAAAAAATCGTCTCTTTTTGAGTAATGAAACGCATTGGTGGGTGTTGGGTAAACAAGAGCCGATTGTAAAAAATTTAGGTGTAATCGGTTGCCAAGTCAGACATTTACCTGATTTTTGCCAAGATAAAAATGTCTCTCCTATTACCATGTCAGCTTTAAGCTGTACTTATGTTGACCCTTGGGAAACATTGGGCATTGAAGGTGACAAATGGTCATTACTAAAAGACTTAAGTGTTCATTTTATTCAAACATTCTTAACGCTTTGGGCAAAAGGCATCATGCCGGAATGCCACGGGCAAAACACCATGGTGTGTTATGAAAATAATAAGTTTAAATGCTTTATTTTACGAGACCACGATACCTTAAGAATATGTACAACAGCCATTGAAGAAAGCGGTTTTATACCTCCGATCTATACCATTGATACCAGTACGCCGAACAATCTTATCTTTACTAAAAATGAGGACTTATTTAACTACTTCATTACTTTAGGGATTCAAATTAACCTCTACCCAATTGCTTTAGCGACTTTGAAATATACAGATCGTACAGAAAGCGATTTTTGGGAAATGGTTCAAGACATTATTCAAGATTTTGTAGAAACCCAATCGATTTCAGAGCAAACAAAATCACAAATTCAAACTTATCTTTTTGACAATAAGACTTGGCCATTCAAACAGCTACTTACCCCTTTACTCGCGCAAGAAAGTGACTCAACAGGCATGCCAAGTAAAATCGGAACCACACCAAACCCTTATCAGAACTTGTGTGTTTCTAGCTATGAGACCATGGACATCTAAATCATGCGCTCATCTCGCCTAGATCATTTCATTATTTTGCTCTGTCAGTTTTTTTCCACTTTTGGGCTTATGGTACTTATTCCAATCATGCCGCTTTATATGGAAAAACTGACGGCGCATATGAGTGCTCCCACTATCTGGGCAGGTTTGGCACTCGCAGCTCCGGCTATTGGCAGTTTATTTACAGCACCGATTGTGGGTCATCTATCCGACACATTCGGCCATAAAAAAGCCTTGTTACTTTCTTTGGCTGGTTTCTGTATTTCAATATTGCTTATGGCGAGCGCCCAGCATTTATACCTATTTATTTTTGCGCGAATTTTACTCGGGTTTTGCGGTCTTTCCGTGATTTTAAATGCCTATGTTTCATATCTTTCCAATGAACAACAACGAGGTGCCGCTTTTGGGCAACTACAAAGTAGTGTTGCGCTTGCTTGCCTATGTGGTCCGGTTCTCGGTGGGATATTTATGGATCAGTGGAGAGTTGAAGTATTACTTAACGCGACTGCATTTGTTGTGATGACCTTAATTTTGATTGCGTCATTTGTATTAACCAATCCCGTTAAAACCGAAGCGTCAAAAACCAAAGAGAAATCTAAGCTTCCAACCTTCTTTGATAGAACGATTTTTTCATGGTTAAGCGCCGGTATTTTGGTTCAAGCGGGCGGCTTTGGCTTAGTGTCTTGCTTTGTTTTATACATTAGTGAAATAAGCCAGAGCATTCATTCATCGTTATCTGCTGCAAGCTTAACAGGAACAATTCATGCACTCTCGTGGGGCGCGGCTTTTATTGCAGCAACCTATTGGGGAAAACGAAATGACCATAAAGGAGATTCTTTTAATAACTTCGTTTATGCATCTTTAATTTGTGGCATCACAATTTTTGCATTGATCTGGGTTTCTAATCTCTGGCTGATTCTTATATTACGACTCATACAAGGTTTCTGCTTTGCAGCTTTGATTCCTTCGATCTTACACACAATGTCTCTAAAAGCTGGCGCTCAAAGCCAAGGAAAAGTGATTGGTATTTCTAACAGTGCCTTTGTTTTAGGGCAACTTATTGGCCCAATCACCATCACCCTCACCTACTCATTTTTCAATATTACCGCTGCATTAATCTGCACTTCACTATTTTTTATCGGTGCGGGATTAGTGGTGATTTTGAACAGATTCTTAATGGATACAATTTTAAAAGAGGCACAAGAATGAACTCAATTATTACAACAGATGCATGGTCTTATAAACTTTTCGAACAGTACCTGAATACTTTCTTTCGTGAACTTAAAGTGAATCTTGAAGAGCACATTATTCCAGCTCAAGATTCTCCTTTATTCACACTGTATACGGAGCGCCCAGACACCCTATATTTTGCTTATACATTTAATGCATCTAACACAGTTGTTTATGGCGCAGTTCAACATCTATCCACCACTGGTTATCATAGATATCAACGTGGTTTTAGCCTACAAAACTTAAGCAACAATACATTTGACTCGCTTACCGACCCTAAAAATTTAGTGAAGCTGATTACAGATGAGCTGAATAGCTTATTTAAAGATAAAAAACAAAATAAGAACCTGTATTTTGATATTGCTAATAGTATCGAGAATACAAAATTCTTTTTAGAAAATAAGCCTTCCCAATCAGCAACTAAAGCATTAAGCGGTTTTCAGGCAACCGAACAAGGCATGTTATATGGACATCCTTTTCATGTGACTTCTAAAGCCAATTTAGGTTTTTCTAAAGAAGACATGAAAAAGTATAGTCCTGAGTTAGGCGCATGTTTCCAACTCCACTACTTCGCGGTTCATTCTTCTCTAATTCAAAAGCTGGTAAGTGAAGAACAGCCTTCTTACCATATTGAAGATGAAGTTTTAGAGACCGCAAAAGAGCGTTTGCAAGAAAACTTCGCAAACTATGAGCTGATGCCAACTCACCCTTGGCAAGCCAACTTCTTACTTCAACATCCATCTTTAAAGAAACATTTAGATAACCAAGACGTTATTTATCTAGGTGCTTTAGGTCAAACAGTGTGGCCTACTTCATCCGTTCGTACCGTGTGGTTACCTCAATCGAACCTGTTCTTAAAGCTCTCGATTGATGTACGAATTACCAGTTTCATTCGTAATAACCCAATGGATGAAATGGAGCGTGCCATTGATGCAAGCAAAATCATTATCAATCATAAGATTAATGAGCAATATCCCGACCTTGTGATTCTGCCAGAGTTAGAAGCAAAAACAGTCAAAATTCCTGAGCTTGAAAGTTCATTTGGCATTATTTATCGAGCAGGACTCACGCCAGAGGTATTAGAAAATACCAGAATGCTCGGCGGCTTGGTTGAAGAAAACGAACATCATGAAATCCCACTTTTAAGCTTCATTCAGCAAGCTGCCCCAAATCAAAATTTACAATCGAAAGATGCCAAAGACTTCATTACCTTTTGGTGGAAACAGTACGTTAAAGTTTCACTTATTCCATTAATTGAGTTGTTTGCAAATAAAGGTATTAGCGTAGAAGCGCATATGCAAAACAGTTTGATGGAATTTAAAAACGGCTATCCACATCGCCTTATTCTTCGAGATATGGAAGGCATTAGTATTGTTCCAGAAATGATAGAAGACAACTCATCTATTTCTGAAGATAGTACTGTTTGGTTCTCTCAAAAAGATGCATGGACCTTTTTAAAATATTATCTCGTGATCAATCACATTGCTCATCTCATCAGTGCAATTGCACGAGTTACCGTGATTGAAGAATCTGAACTTTGGCAAGCCACCCGTCTTACGCTCACACAAGAAAATTTTAGCGCAAAAGGTCAGCAGTACCGCGATTTATTAATTCATTCACTCACATTACCAATCAAGGCAAATATGTTAAATACGCTCTACCACAGTGGTGGCAATCCTATCTGGATTGAAGTTGAAAACCCTATTTATAAATATCGCGGCGCAGAAGCGCTTTGCCCTCTTCAACCAACGCAACAAACCAATTATAAAACCCTTGCGGAAAATCGCGTGATGGGCCAATTATTAGAAGCACTCATTTTTGAAAATACTTTTAAATACGAGTTTTCTAAAGGTCAGATCAAGTTCTATATTTCCGATACAGTTTTTTATACTTGCGCGGCCAAGAGACATTTCAGCTTCAAACGAATTAAGTTAGATCCTTCAAGCTTAGTCCGTTCTGATATTACGTTAGACACTGAAACTCGCCCTAACTTAAAAACACTACTTGCCGACCTCAAAAATATTATTGAAGCTGATCCTGTGAAATGGCAAAACTTTAATGATGAACTCAATTTAACTTACGTTAAACATACGCAAACTTTAAGCCAAGCACCTGCTCAACCTTTAAGAACCTTGCCTTACCTAGAACAAGAAGCACGAATTACCAATGCGCATTTATATCATCCAAGTTTTAAATCTCGTATCGGCTTCGATTTAAAGGAAAACCAGAAATATGCACCCGAGCTTTCTGAAGGTTTTACGGTTCAATGGGTCGCGACTCATAACAGTTTATGCAAACTGGTTTTAAGTGAAACAATTAACTTAGAACAGCTTTATAAACAGCATTTTTCAGAGAAAGATCTACAAGTCATTAACGATCAATTGAAAGATAACAATGTAGATTTTAAAGATTATATCCTCACCCCAATTCATCCTTGGCAGTGGGATAAAATTATTGAACTGTATTATCAAGATGCAATCAGCAACCAACTCATCATTCCGTTAGATATTGAAGGTCCAACCTATTTACCACAGCAGTCAATTCGAACCTTATCAAATATTAGTGATATCTCGGCGCTTTCTCTCAAATTGGCAATGAACTTGGTTAATACTTCTACCTCTCGTGTATTGGCACCGCATACCGTTCAAAATGCTGCAAAAATGAGTGACTGGCTTTATAACATTGTTGAGCAAGATCATATTTTAGAAAAACAACGCAAACCTGTTATTTTAAGAGAGATTGGCGGTCTTTCAATTAACCAGCCAATTGCTCTTCCAGTTCAATACGGCGCACTCGCCTGCATTTGGCGCGAAAGTATTTACAGTTACTTAAAAGAAGGTGAATCAGCAACGCCAGTAACCGGTCTAATGCAACTCGATACAGACCAAAAACCTTTAATTGATGAGTGGATTCAAGAGTACGGGATCGAGTTCTGGTTAGAAAAGTTACTCACCAATGCTTATTTACCGATCATGCATATTTTATGGTGCCACGGCCTCGCTTTAGAGTCACATGCACAAAACATGGTGCTCATTCATAAAAATGGCTTACCTGTTAAAGCTGCTTTGAAAGATTTCCATGATGGCATTCGTTTTAGTCGTCATCTGTTGCGCGAGCCCGACCTTTTACCTAACTTGCAAGATGCGCCGAAAGAACATGCCAAAATTAACCCGAACTCTTTCTTGGAAACCCATTCTCCAAATGAGTTAAGAGACTTTACTCAAGATGCGCTGTGGTTTGTAAATTTGGCAGAGTTAGCAATTTTCTTAAATGAACATTATGACTTTGATGAAATCAAATTCTGGACTATGTTAAGAACCATCATCAATCAGCATAAAGAAGCTCACCCAGAATTTAGCGAACGATATGAATTATTTAACTTTACAGATGACACTATCGACATTGAACAGCTGGCGAGTCGCCGTTTCCTTCCGGAAATTCGCCTAAGAGTACAAACCACACCAAACCCGCTTAGTCTTATTAAGGAAATTGAATATGAATAAATATTCGATTTCTTTTAAGAAACGAATAGCACACGGCGAGACGCTCTACGGAATATTTTGTTCCGTAGCCTCTCCCATTAATGTCGAGCAACTGGCACTTGCCGGCTATGACTTCATCATTATCGACTTAGAACATACTTTATTTAGTACGTCTCAAGTCGAGACTATGATTTTAGCTGCTAGAGCCATAAGGCTTGATGTCTTCGTGAGAGTGCCATTAAATGCCAATCATTTGATTCTACCTCTGCTCGATGCAGGGGTAACGGGTATTGTGTTTCCGCGTATTGAAAATGCCCAGCAAGCACAAGAGGCCGTGAACTATTGTCACTACATGCCGCTTGGACAAAGGGGGCTGAATTCGACAAGGTTAAATCGCTATGGCATGGACGATTTAGCGAGTTTTGTTCAACAGGCTGCAAACGAAACGGTCGTCATTGCCATGATTGAAAGCTTGGAAGGACTGGAGCAACTAGATGCAATTCTAAAAGTTGAAGGTATAGATATTATTCTGGAAGGTGCTGCCGACCTTTCTCAATCGATGGGAATGCCGTGGCAAACTAGCCATCCCAAAATGAAAGAAAAAGTTCAAGAGATGTATTTAAAGACTAAAAATAGCCAAAAACATTTCTGTGCTATTCCTCGACAACCTGAAGATATTGCAGCTTGGAAACAACAATCCGTTCAGCTTTTTGTACTCGGTGATGACCGAAGTATTATTCGCCGTGCCCATCAAAATCATTTGAATTCTTATAAGGAAATCTCATAAATTTTCAGTCGTGTAGAGCGATAGAAATACGGTCCTCTACACAACAATTAATAAAAACGAATTTTATTATTTTTTGTCCAACAACGATATTGTGAATTACAATCATTCTCACTTATAATTCGACAAATTTAAAATCACTCTCAGGGCGAGACAATGGGAAATAAGATAAAAAGTCACAAACTTTTTACGAGGAAGTCTGAAGTAAAAAATATTATTCCACTCCTTTCACTTGGTGGGGCCATCTTTCTCTCAAACTCAGCCTTTGCAGCCTCGTCTTCTGAGGCCACCGATGCTGAAAAAAAGCCTGAAGCATTACCTACAATCACAATTACCGCTTCACGTGCAGATGAACTTTCTACTTCTGCCAAGCAAGTAACCAAGCTAGATGAAAAGCAAATTGAACTTTTAAGAAATGGTTCATCTGGCAGTATTGCAACCGTTTTAGCGAAAGCCGTACCGGGCCTGTCAGATTCAAGCCGAACCATTACCGATTACGGCCAAACTTTACGTGGCCGTAATGCCCTCATCTTGGTCGATGGCGTACCAATGAACCTGACCCGCGACACATCACGCGGACTTTCAGCAATTGACCCTGAAAGTATTGCCAACATTGAAGTGATTCGAGGCAGTAACGCAATTTATGGTGGTGGTGCTGCTGGCGGTATTATTTCAATTACCACAAAAGCTGCGGGTGGTGAACCTACAGCTAAAACCGTGGTTGGACTTCAAACACCTTTAACAAATTTCCGTTCTAATGCTTTAAGTGGCGATATTCATCAATATTTCACAGGCAGCTTTAACGCTTTTGATTATGCGCTCGACTTTGGTTACCAACGTATTGGTAGCCCGTATGATGCAAGCGGTGACCGTGTTGCACCTGAACCAAGTCAGGGTGATTTATATGATTCCGATGGCTACAGCGTAGGCGGTAAACTTGGTTATCATATTGATGACAACCAATATCTACAGTTTGCTGCAAATTACTACAATGCCGAGCAAGACTCAGATTATGCATCTGACCCAAGTGTGAAGAATGCCCCTGCCGGAACCGTACCAGCTAAAGCCATTAAAGGCTTAAAGCTCAAAGACCAAAATAAAAACGAAAACCAGATCTACAACTTAACTTATAACCATAAAGACTTTTTTGGTAATAAGGTCGATGCTCAAATTTATTACCGCGACTTCTTTACCCGTTTTTCACCATTTGATGCACGAAAAAATGCAAATCGTGGTGGACAAGTCGATCAGATTTATCAAGAAAATAACGTACTCGGTAGCCGCTTAACTGTTACCACACCACTTGAGTTTTTAGGGGATACCTCATTGGTTTGGGGGGGCGACTTTAGCCGTGAAAAAAGCGAAATGCCTTTAGATATTTTTGATCAAAAAATTTATGATCAATCTGGTGGCTTAGAGTTTGTAAAAACTGGCAAGCTTATTTATTTGCCTGAGCTCACCACGCAAAGTGTCGGTGGTTTTGTACAGTTAAAGCACCGCTTTAATGATCAATGGTCAGCAGAAGCTGGTACACGTTATGAAGATAGCTATGCCCAAATTGATAGCTTTGTTCCATTATCACAATTGGGCAAGACTAACCCTTATACAGTTCCAGGCGGAAAAGTGAAAGCTGATGCATGGTTATACAATGCCAATTTGACTTTCTCACCAAATGATCAAAACTCGATTTATGCATCGTTTAACCAAGGTTTCCAATTACCTGATGTAGGTTTGATTATTCGTAATGCTGGCGAAGGTTTTAACCTTGGTTCGTCATTCTTAGAGCCTGTAAAAGTAGATAACTACGAGTTGGGCTGGAAAGGAAACTTCAATAACTTCTCTTCAAGTTTAGCGGTCTTCCACTCTACTTCTGACCTAGGCGCTGTGCAATCATTCAATAACGGTCTAGTACTTGCTAGAACCAAAGAAAAAGTTACTGGTGTGGAAGCAACTTTTGACTATCTGGACGATGCGAACATTTGGGGAACGGGTGGTAGCGTTACGTGGATGAAAGGTCGTGAAAAACCGCAAAACGGTGCTGAACAAGACATGACAGGCTTCCGTATTCCACCATTAAAACTCACAGCTTACGTTTCTTATAGCCCAACTGAAACTTGGACAAATCGCCTGCAAGCCACATACTTTGGCGCAGAAGATTATCGATTGAATGGCGTAAATGGTTTTGGTCGTTACGATGTAAAAACTTATACAACAGCAGATTTAATTAGTAGCTTTGTGCTTAACAAAAAAGATACTGTGACGATCGGTTTAGAGAACATGTTTAACCGTAAGTACTATCCTCTCTACAGCCAACTATTAAGAACAAGTGATAACACTAGCCATTTAGTGGCAAATGGTGCAACGCTGAAAGTTTCTTATAGTCATAAGTGGTAATCAAAAATAACTTAGAATGTTTCATCAAAAGGAGATCTATACGATCTCCTTTTTTTATTAAAAACTTTAAACCCTTATCTATTTTTTCCATGGTTAACTTGAGGTAAACCCGCAGAACTCCTCTAGCTTTCCGTTAGAAACTTTGTTAACTTGATTTTGTTACATATTCAAGATGTAATTTTTTCAGTTAACACACCACCTCACTGTGTTTATGAAAGCAATATCAATATGTAGTTTTACCAATATTTTTAATGGGGCAAATCATAATGGAAATCTCACACCGCGAAATTTACGCGCTTGTCGACATTAATAATTGTTATGTCAGTTGTGAGCGCTTATTTAACCCCAAACTTATTGGTCTGCCTGTTGTAGTACTTTCTAACAACGATGGATGTGTTGTATCACGTAGTGAAGAAGCAAAAAACATGGGTATCAAAATGGGTATTCCATGGTATCAAATCGAGCAAGACGCTCTTCAAGCAGGTGTACACGTCTATTCAAGTAACTACACTTTATATGCCGAGATGTCGCGTCGCTTTTTTTCAGTACTTGGGGAGTTTTTCTCACCCGATGATTTAGAAGCTTATTCTATTGACGAATGCTTTATTCGCCTTACCCCTTACCTACAGTCTATAGATATTCACTCTTACTGTGCCAAAGTCGTAGAAACTCTAGAAAATTGGTTAAGCTTACCTTGCTGTATTGGTATCGGATATTCAAAAACTCAAGCAAAATTAGCCAATCACTATGCTAAAAAGATTCCAAGCTTTAATAAAATTTGTAATTTCATCACTTTAGATCCTTTGCTTCTTGAAGACCTCATGCAAAATACTTCGGTCAAAGAAGTGTGGGGAATTGGCTATCAATTGGTCAAACAATTACGAAGCTATGAGATTTATTCATGCTTAGACTTAACTTTTGCCAATGAGCATCATTTAGCAAAAGCTTTTTCTGTGGTGATGGCACGTACCATTCGTGAGCTAAAAGGCCAATCCTGTATTCAACTCGATGATCCTGCCATCGTCACAAAACGAATTTTAGCTTCACGTAGTTTTGCTCAAGCTTTATCCAGTATTGAGATTATTAAACAAGCACTTATTTTCCATCTCAACCGTGCTCATCGCCGTTTAATGAAACAAGAGCAGCTATGTGCCTGCATTCAAGTCATGCTTTATGAAAAAATAGATAAACCACCTTATAAAAAAGCATCATCTCAAGCGATAGGCTTAAATTATGCAACAGATGATCTATGCATACTAACAAAAGCAGCAATGCAACAAATTGATGTTTTATATAAAGAAAATAAGAAATATATTAAGATTGGAGTTTTATTTTGTGGTTTGCATCCCCGTCAACATCACATTGATGATTTATGGCAACCTCTGGAGTTAATTCATCAAAGACAACAATTGATGCAAACGCTCAGCACAGTTCGTAACCGATTCGGTAGTCACTATTTACAAGTCGGTTATCATTCTCGAAGTTCATCTTGGCATATGAAACAATGCCACCGTTCAAAAAACTATCTGACTCGGTGGAATGAACTATTAGTGATTGGAGAGAACTCTATAGTCGTTACACAAAATACATGAACTGTTTTTGTCAATTCAGTTTAAAATAAGCTCCATTAAATTACTTGAAATTTTGTCATTTTTTAACATTGCTAAATCATCGCAAAATTTACAATATATAAGCCGAATTTGGTATACCCTTTCTGCGACGATGAAAACAAATTATAAAAAAATTGTAGAAACATATGCCATAATAAGCAAACTTTGCAGACATCTTGCAAAGAATATTTGCAACTTTAGAGCTGGAGCAATCTGAATGAGTTCGACCATTTTGGTGATTCATGGACCGAATTTGAATTTGCTGGGAAAACGCGAACCAGAAGTATATGGTCATCTTACCTTAGGTGATATTAACCAACAACTTATTAATCAAGCTCAACAAGCTTCAATTACATTAGATACTTTTCAAAGCAACTGGGAAGGTGCCATTGTTGATCGTATTCATCAGGCACAAACTGAAGGCGTAAAACTTATTATTATTAACCCTGCTGCCCTCACCCACACTTCCGTTGCTCTACGTGATGCCCTACTTGGCGTTGCGATTCCATTCATTGAAGTACATTTGTCGAATGTCCATGCAAGAGAGGCATTCAGACACCATTCTTATTTATCTGATAAAGCAATTGGCGTGATTTGTGGTCTAGGTGCAAAAGGCTATCGTTTTGCACTCGATTACGCTATTGAAAAAATTCAACCATCTAACCCAAACTAGTTTAGGAATAGTCGCCCATGGATATCCGCAAAATTAAGAAACTCATCGATTTAATGATTGAGTCTGACTTGCAAGCGATCGAAGTTAAAGAAGGTGATCAATCAATCGCTTTAACTCGTCGCAATCCTGTCGTTGCTGCGGCTGGTGTAGCACTTCCGGCTGCTCCTGTTGCAGAAGCACCAGTTGCAAAAACACCGCGTGGAGCAGTTGAAACTTCTCCAATGGTTGGCGTGTTCTACGCTGCTCCAAGCCCAGGCGAAGCACCATTTGTTAAAGTAGGTCAAACTGTATCTGCTGGTGAAACTTTGGGTATTATTGAAGCAATGAAAATCATGAACCCAATTGAAGCAACTCAAAGTGGCGTGATTGAAGAAATTTTAGTGAAAAATGGTGAAGTTATCCAATTCGGTCAACCTTTATTCCGTTATCGCGCGTAATTACCCCGGGGACGTCTATGTTGCAAAAAGTTTTAATTGCAAACCGTGGTGAAATCGCTTTACGTATTACCCGGGCTTGTAAAACATTAGGAATCAAGACTGTTGGTATCTATTCAGATGCCGATAAGGATTTGATGCATTTACGTTTTGTTGATGAAGCAGTATGTATTGGTCCGGGCGCAAGTAGTGATAGCTATTTAAATATCCCGGCAATTATTACTGCTGCAGAAATTACCGGTGCTGATGCTATTCACCCGGGTTATGGTTTCCTTTCAGAAAATGCTGAGTTTGCTGAAATTGTAGAAAGTTCAGGCTTTACTTTTATTGGCCCTCGTCCAGAACATATTCGCCTTATGGGGAATAAAGTTTCTGCGATTGTTGCCATGAAAAAAGCTGGCGTACCTACTGTACCAGGTTGTGATCATGCAGTGACCATCCACAATGCATTGGCAGAAGCGAAAGAAATTGGCTTCCCGCTTATTGTTAAAGCCGCTTCTGGTGGTGGTGGACGTGGTATGCGTATTGTTGAGCGTGTAGATACACTACTTGAATCAGTTCAAGCAGCGCAGCGTGATGCAGAAATGTGGTTCGGTGATGATACCGTTTACATGGAACGCTTCTTACAAAAACCTCGCCATGTCGAAGTTCAAGTTCTTGGTGATGGTAATGGTCATGCAATCCATTTATATGACCGCGACTGTTCATTACAACGTCGTCATCAAAAAGTACTAGAAGAAGCACCTGCACCGAATTTACCAGAGCAAGCTCGAGCTGATATTTTAGAAGCTTGTGTTCATGCTTGTCAGTTAATGCAATATCGTGGTGCTGGTACATTTGAATTCTTATTTGAAGACGGTGAATTCTTCTTTATTGAAATGAATACTCGTGTTCAGGTAGAGCACCCTGTAACTGAAATGGTTACTGGTGTTGATATTATTGAACAGCAGTTACGTATTGCAGGTGGCCTAGGACTAGAGCTTCAACAAGAAGACATTAAAGTTCAGGGACATGCAATTGAATGCCGTATCAATGCAGAAGACCCGACAACTTTCTTACCTTCACCAGGTAAAATCGAAAGTTTCTATGCGCCAGGTGGTGCAGGTATTCGTTTAGATTCTCATATCTACCCAGAATATAGCATTCCTCCTTACTATGACTCTATGATTGCTAAATTGATTTCTCATGGTAAAGATCGTGAAACTTCAATTGCACGTATGCGTCAAGCATTAGATGAAATGATCCTTACAGGAATTAAAACAAATATTCCTTTGCATAAAGATCTTATTTTGCAAGATAAGAGCTTCTGCTCTCAAGCAATGGACATTCATTACCTTGAAAAACACTTGTTAAAGCAAGTGGAAGAAAAGAAAGCTGAAACTGCATAATAAAAAAAGCCTCTTATTTTTAAGAGGCTTTTTTTATATCTATCATTTTATGGTAACACTCTACGCAGAGTCGCAAAGCATTGCTCACCCTTCGCAGTCGAACAGAAATTGATGGTATGATCGTTTTTCCATTGTACAAAATATTGTGAGACATCCCCTGTTTGGTCTTGCTTCTGACCAGAACAATCTACTTTATTATTATCAAATTTAATTTGCATCACTAAAGCGGCTAGCTGCTCTTTAGGATCATCAGATGGTTGATATTCATAAATACCATAAGACCATTCCTGACCGCTTTTAATCACTACATCGTTACTACTACGAAAGTTATAATATTCCACACATTTCTTATTATTTGGAATCTCCATTCCCCATAATCCCATAATTTCAGGACGCGTAACAATACGTATAGCGTTAGGATTACTTGCAGTCCGAACAGGTTGTTCGGCTGGCTGTTGAGTAGCTGTTTCTGCCACAGCTAAACCAGAACAAGCCCACAATAATCCAATAATATAAATATTTTTCATAGATTTATTAATCATTAAACGCATGAACTTAAGTTAGCATATTTTTTTAGAAAATCATTGCTCCATAACCATATAAAAACAATATTTTTCAACTGTAACGTGCCACAACAAGTCAACAAACAATTTTATATTTATTTGCTTTTTTCAATACTAAAGTTATTAAAGTTTTATCTCACCTCAAACTTATGTGGAAGAGTCAATTTGTTTAGGAAGCCACATCACAAAACCTAGGCCTAATAGCACCACCGCACTTGCACACATAAAGATGACTTCACCAGAAAGAATTTTCCAGAAATGCCCAGCTAAAACACTACCAAAGGCTACCCCTAATCCCCACATCGTGCTGTAAAGTGCTTGTCCGCGGCCCTGTTGTCCCGCTGAGAAGTTCTGAAAAATTACTCGCATCGCAATTAAATGAAATAAACCAAAACTAAAAGCGTGCAAACACTGCGCAAAAATTTGACCAACAAAATAATGTGAAAATATTGCAACCATCATCCAACGTATGCTCGTCAATATTAAGCAAACAATTACCAAAATACGCCATGAGAAATGTTGAAAAACTTTTGCAGCAATTGAAAACATAAAAATTTCAGCAAAAACCCCCATAGCCCATAAGAAACCAATTTGAGTGGTACTAAAACTTAAAGATTTCAGAAAATTACTATAGAAACTATAAAAAGGCGCATGTGAAAAAAGCAGAATAAATTCAATTGCAAAAAATGCAGCCACAGTTGGACGTTTAAGAACAGGAAGTAAAGGTTCTAAATGTTTTTGTGAGGTAGGTGCACTATCAGGTTCGCGGATTGTGAAAGACCAGACGAAGGCCAGTGAAGCAATAATTAATAATAAAATTGGGAGCATTGAAATAGGCACTATTTCTAAAATTGCTCCAATAGTGAATACCCCAACAATAAACCCAACAGACCCCCATTTACGAATTTTGCCGTAAAGCTTCGCTTTTTGGTCACCCAACCAAAATAAAGTAACACCTTCAAATTGAGCTAAAATAGCATTTTGAAAGAAACTAAAAATAAGCATGAGCAAAGCAATTGACTGAAAAGTATTTGGCACTATAAAAATAGCTAACCATATACAGGACTCTATCCAAGTTGCCAGCCGGACAAGTAGCATTCGTTTACCAGATTTATCAGCAATCCAGCCCCAAACTAACGGTGCAAAAAAACGCGTTACAATCGCAATTGATGATAAAACACCAATTTCTTGATAATTAAATCCTTGATCTTGAAGATACAAATTCCAATAAGGCATGAATGTACCAACAATGGAATAGTAGAAAAAGTAGAATCCGCCAAGTCTAGTTTGGATGGTAAGTGGTTGGAACAAGCTGTAAACCTTTGCATTTTCAATAGGTTAAAATTAGAGATAGTCATATATCAAAACATCCCAACTTTTTAATTTTAACACTTTGTTTTGTAATACAAATAACTAAATTATCGTTAATTCCATTGTCTCTAAAAGCATTTTTTATGGATAAGAAAGAAAAAATAAGGGAAAAGAGAACTGTAATTTAATTTGTACAATCTGTTAACTTGTGTAAAAATACATTTAATATTCATAAGGTATTTAATCATCAGATGTTTTTTCTTATTTTTTTAATTTGTCTTTTTCTGTTTTTACTCATCCTAAAACAACATTATCGATAAACCCCTCTATAAATTCCGATATATTCAAAATTTCGCTTTCAATCTAAATTAAGTCATCCTATTTCCCCCACTCCAATTCGCTGTGTAAAATTAAAAATATATTAGATTTCTTTAAATTAATTAAGAGATCTAGAAAAGACAATAAAAAGCAAAAAATTTAATTCTCAGCTCCGAGTAACTTCACATTTAAAAATAGAATTTATCTAAAATAAATAACCCCCTTAATTTTTATTATTTGTGTGGATTTTATATCTTCTACTTTATTTTAGGTTTGAGCTAACAATTCCATACTTGTAGTTTGACTTGCTTCTTGGCAAGGTATGTGCCAGTAAAACATTAGGAATTTGTTCCAATATGGCGAGTCCAGCACAAATCATTCGACATAAATTTCTCAATACATTTTTCTCACGCCATTCTATCTGGTTTTTATGTATTTTTACTGCGCTCAGTATTACGTGGTTTCGTACTGTATATACCCCTCACAGTATCTACTATTTTGTTTCTGACACTCTCCTTAACGGTTTATGGGTGGTTACAGGCGCCTTAAGCTTATTAGGTCTCTATGATGTTTTGCAGAATAAACATTCAATATTAAGAAATTACCCAATTATGGGGCATTTTCGTTTTTTGTTTGAAGATATCCGTCCTGAAATTCGCCAATACTTTATTGAAGCGGATCAAGATGCTCTACCTTTTTCACGCATGCAAAGAAGCTTAGTTTATCAACGTGCTAAAAATGAAAATGCAGATAAACCTTTTGGTTCAATCATCGATGTTTATCAAGAAAATTATCGTTTTATTGTTCACTCAATAAGCCCTTGCCCGCCCGCAGATCCAAAAAGCTTCCGTATTCAGGTAGGTAATGCACAATGCCTACAACCGTATAGCGCATCTATTATGAATATTTCTGCCATGAGCTTTGGTAGTTTAAGTGCCAATGCAATTCGTGCCTTAAATAAAGGAGCACAATTAGGCGGTTTTTATCATGATACTGGCGAAGGAAGTTTAAGCCCTTATCATCTGGAAAATGGCGGTGATATTGTTTGGCAAATTGCCAGTGGTTATTTTGGTTGTCGTACGCTTGATGGAAAATTTGACGAGCAAAAATTTGCCAAGCAATCTCAATTACCACAGATCAAAATGATCGAGCTGAAGCTTTCACAGGGTGCCAAACCTGGTCACGGCGGTATTTTACCTAAACATAAAATTACCGAAGAAATTGCTCAAATACGTGGTGTTTCGCGCGATCACGATTGTATTTCTCCTGCCAAGCATTCTAGTTTTTCTACCCCAATTGAAATGATGCATTTCTTACAAAAGTTACGCACATTATCTGGTGGTAAGCCAGTTGGTTTTAAATTGTGTATTGGCCAACCTTGGCAATTTATGAGTATTGTTAAAGCAATGCTTGAAACAAAAATTGTTCCTGATTTTATTGTTGTTGATGGTTCTGAAGGTGGTACAGGAGCAGCACCAATTGAGTTTAGCGACAATATCGGTACTCCATTACGTGAAGGCTTACGCTTTGTCCATAACACACTTGTCGGTGCAGGGCTAAGAGATCAAGTTAAAATTGGCGCGAGTGGAAAAATCATTAGTGCATTTGATATTGCGAGTACTTTTGCGCTCGGTGCAGATTGGGTTAACTCGGCACGTGGTTTCATGTTTGCTGTCGGGTGTATCCAGGCACAAAGCTGTCATACCAACCAATGCCCAGTAGGCGTTGCAACCCAAGATAAAGATCGTCAAAAGGCAATTGATGTACCGACTAAATCAGAACGAGTATTTAATTTCCATAAAAACACATTGCATGCATTATCAGAAATGATTGCTGCTGCTGGTTTACGTCATCCTTCTGATATTAAAGCTCATCATTTAGCTCAGCGAGTAAATGACCGTGAAATTAAGAACTATGCTCAATTGCATTTTTTCTTAAAAGAAGGTGAACTTTTACAGTCTGAACTTAATAATGAAGATGATAATTTTTATTATCGAATGTGGAATATGGCGGATGCTAATCATTTTTAATTGATATTAATTTTATTAGTTAAGCATTTATAGTGGGATGCATCTCCCTATCAATACTTCATACAACTTTATCAAAATTAAAAAATAAAGCCCCGGATTCATGCATCTATCTAAAATTTTTGGATAGATGCATTATTTTTTAATAATAAAAATGTTTTGGCTTTGCATGTAAAAAGGCCGGAATCAATCCTGTTAATGCGGCACGTATATCCGCACGTTCATTAATTAATTGATGAGAACCTTCTTCAAGCATTAACAACGTTTGCAGTCTAAATTTACGACGAATAAATTCAATGTTGTAACGCCAATCAACCGTTTGATCGAGAGCACCTTGTGCAAGCCAGACTGGGATACGGCAAGCAGGTCGCGCTTCCATTTCTTGCATCCATTTTGACATGGCCAAAATCCAGTCCATTCCCATCATTCGGGGTTGTAACGGATCTTTTAAACGAATAAAACGCAAAAATTCAGGATTATGATTATTACGTCTAAAGTGTCTTGGTACTTGACGTTTAATACGGCGAATAATGCCCAATCCAACAGGGTTATGCCACCATGCAGTTTTTGCCGGTCGAATCAAAGGAGAAAGTAAAAGTACTCGATCTACAATCGGATCTTGCCGTTTTTCAGCATACTCCAATAGGTGATGCATCCAGATTGCGCCCCCCGTACTCTGACCGATACCAACCCATGGCTTTGGCAATTGATCTGCATGTTTTACATATTGATAAACAGCCATCAAAACTTGCTGATAATGATCAAAATTTTTAATACTGGCCGGTGAACCATCACTTAATCCGTGACCAGGCAAATCATAAGTAATGATGCTAAAACCCTGCTCAAGAATTTCACGGATAATTGGCTGATAAATACCGCTATGTTCAAGATAACCATGCAATAGGCAAACTGTACCTTGTATTTTTTCTACTTTGGGTTTAAAAACTTGTACATGCAAACGGAATAAAGGCATTTGAACATAGCCCTGCCAATGGTCACATTCAAGTAAATGTAAACCATATAATTTGCGGTAAGCTAACAAATCACGAGAAGGTTCTTCTAATGTATTTAAATTGAGTGGACTCAAAACCTGCGGCGTAAGATCACGGTTAGGAACCGGTAAATCTAATTGTTTTAATACGGCAGGATTGAGAAATGGAATATCTGACATTAAGGAACCTCTCGACAATCACTTGAGCCAAACAACATGTCGCGAATTGTCGCAAGTAATTCATAATTTGCACGGCGGCTATGATCGTAATTTTGCACACTTGGTTGCCAGCGCGTCAGTGGAGTTGGCATTGGTGCCACAACAGGAATTGTTTCTATACCATTTAAGGCAAAGAGTCGGCGTGTACGCGGCATATGATATTCATCTGTAACCAGCATCACCGTCGGTGCTCCACCTTTTTTCTGAAGCAATAAAGAGCTAAAACGAGTATTTTCACATGTGTTCATACTACGCTTTTCTAATAGCTTGGCATCAACACCGCGCTCTTTTAACCAAGCTTGCATATAAGGCGCTTCTACACCACTCAGTACAATAGGTAGATGATTTTGTTTTTCAACTTCTAAAGTTTTTTCTAATCGCAAACGCGTATAGCCATTCACTACAATATCTTTACCATTTTTGTCTAAAGTTAATCCTCCGCCCAACACAACAATTGCATAAGGCTCTGATAACTTTTTAGGTTGTACAGGTATTGGATTTTTACGTACATATTCGATTTTCTGTTCAGGTTCACTGACAGCTTCTTGATGCTCCGATACCACAGGTTTTCTTGCTAAAAACTCTGTATATTGCTCGGTAAGTGCCTTATTTTCAGAACTATTAATAAAAAGTGTTTCATCAACAGGGCTACTCGCCTCGTCTGCAGCATCAATTTCTGAATTTTTAGCAACTAGAGGAACGGTTACCGTGGTTTCCTGTTCTTCTGTATCCTGTTCCTTTTCTTCTAAAAGAATAATTTGCTGTAAGGCTTTATAATTTTCTTGAATATAGGTCAGATCAGATGTCTTTTTTTCACGTAAAGCTTGCTCTGTCAATTTTAAATACGCCTGACGAGCAATCCATAAATTTGAACCAGGTTCTAAATTATCATGTTCACTTAACGAAGCCTGTCTTTGGCTCTCAGCGGCAACCTGATTAACGTCAACAGGAACAAAATAATTAAGCCCAGCTACAATAAGTTTTGAATAAAACGGTGAATATAAAAAAACCACGAAACAGCCTAATAGCACAAATAGTACGGTGACTACTTGGACTAAACGTACCATTAAGTGTACTTTTGGCATAAAACTATTCCGTATGATTTTCAATTAAACCTAAACTGTTATAAAGCACAGGCTCTGGTTCTAACATAATATGGAAACGCTGATCAACATCATGTTGTACAGCCTGATAAGTTTTCTTTACATCAGTAAGAGATGCATTGGCATAATTCACCAAAACTAATGCCTGTTTATGGAACATCCCCACCATATCGAGTTGCTTCCCTTTCCAACCTGCCTGATCAATTAACCATCCTGCTGCAATTTTAACGTTTCCATTCACTTGAGGATAATGAGGAATTGTTGAGAATTGTGTGACTAAGCGCTCAAACTCTTGAGGACTAACAATCGGATTTTTAAAGAAACTACCTACATTTGGATATTCTTTTGGATCAGGAAGCTTACTTTGGCGAATATGGATGACCTGATTCTGTAAATTTTCAGCAGTCTGATTATCTCCAACTGCTTGTTTCAAATCGCCATAGTTAAGTTTTAAGCGTGGCTGTTTAAGTAATTTAAAAGTGACATGCGTAATAATGTAACGGTTCGGATCATCTTTAAAAATACTATGGCGGTAGGCGAAATGGCAGTCAGCCGCTAAAATTGTTTGAGTTTGTTTTAATTTACGATCATACACTTGTACTGACTCAATAAACTCACCCACCTCTACCCCATAAGCCCCAATGTTTTGTACGGGAGAAGCGCCGACTAAGCCTGGAATAAGTGCAAGATTTTGCAAACCAAACCAGTTTTGCTCAGTGCTGTATAAAACAAAATCATGCCAGACTTGGCCTGCACCAACCTTAACCCGAACAAAATCATGATCGTTCGATAAAACTTCAATTCCCTGAATATCAAGATGAATAACTAAAGCATTAATCTGCTGCGGCAACAACATATTACTACCGCCCGATAATACAAGTACATTTAACTGATGCTGCTCTGCAAAATCTAAAGCTTCTTCAATATCGTGAATATTGGCAACTTTAGTATAGTGAGAAACGGTTGCATCTAAACTTAAGGTATTGAATGGCTTAAGCTGTACTTGATTCTGAATTTGCATTGTGTTGAAAAACCTATTCTTAAACATTCAATTGTTTTTTTAAAATATTAACCCACGCCAAACTACTAGACTCACATTGATTGAGTACACGTTCAAAGCCATCCGCACCGCCATAATAAGGATCTGGCAACGCTTGTTGTGGATATTCAGGATCATGCTCACTCATTAAAGCTACTTTTGCACGAATTTGATGAGCGCCAAATTGTGAGACTGCTCTTTGCAGTACTTCATGAATATCTTCAAAATTTTGATGATCCATTGCCAAAATCAAATCAAACTCTAAAAAGTCTTGAGTTGAAAGTTGTCTTGCTCGTAAAGACGATAAGTCATAGCCTCTTTTTTTAGCATGCAACTGACTGCGCTGATCTGACGCTTTATTTGGATGATAATTACTTGTTCCAGCTGAATCGACAATGACACTGAGTTGATGTGCGTCACAATAATGTCTAAAAACCACCTCAGCCGTGGGAGAACGGCAAATATTTCCTAAACAGACACATAACACCTTATATTGTGTTTCCATTAGAAATTACATCCAAACTTTTGAATTAAATAAAAATAAATTGGGTGCACGCAAAATCTTAACAAACTATAAATTTGTGACAACCGCATTGACCATGTGACTTGTTGCATTTTGTCAAAACTCACATGGGTTGAAAAGGAAAATAATGTTTATCAATAGATTAAAAGTTGATAAATCGGTCGATAAACTATCTGATCTTTTATCCTTTCTTATGACTCAGCCATATCAAAGAACTCGAGACACGATATAAAAAAAGCCTACTTTTTCAAGTAGGCTTTCCCCTTATGACTTTTGCGCTGATCATTAAGGTTTATTGTTGTTTAAAGCAACTCGGGGATCTTACAGAAATACTTAAGAATAAAAAAGCTTATTTACTTAACTGAATGTAAGTACTCATATGCGCCTTTTTCGTTACTCTCCAGTTTAATGACTGCATCTGTTTCATCATTTAGTGTCAGGTTAAATACTTTTTCACCATCATATGAAATTTGATGCCCCATGCGAAACTCCGAGTCAAGTGACTCAAGAATAATAAAATTTCCTTCGTTGTTCGAAGCGATATAGTAAGTATTGTTCCGATGAACATATCTAATTGTGTACATCACTATTTAAATTCCACCTCAAAAAATTATGTTTTTTCTTAATAATAAAAAGACCTTGTTTTCCCTTCTCAACCAGAAATGGTCCTAACGAAAAAGACATCTAACCTCTAAAAACAGGAAATACGTATTTGTTTATACTATTAAATTCATATTACAGAAATACTTAATAATAAAAAACCCCGCCATTAGTCGATAGTGAGCGGAGTTTTTTGTATTCTAAATTTGCTTTTGCTGGTTTAAATGCTGAGCTATAAAATCACCTTACGAGAATGCTTTATTTTAAAGTGTCTTATGCTAACTTATTTGAAGCTTGAATCTTATAGAACCATTCAACAATAATGTTCAAAAATAAGGAAATAATGTATATGAGCCATTTTCAATTTCAAACTGTTCCAAATATCATCTCTGGCTTAGGCTCTATACAAGAATTACAGAATATATTGTCCTCAAAAACTTACCGTAAGTTATTGCTGGTCACTGACGCGGGTATGGTTAAAAATCAATTACACCGTCCCATCCTTCAAATTTTAGATACCCTCAATATTGAATATGTCATTTATGCGGATGTGCAGGCTGACCCACCAGAACAAGTGGTTTTAGATGCAGCCAATTATGCAAAACAGCAAAATGTCGATGTCATTATTGGTTTTGGTGGTGGTAGCTCTTTAGATGTTGCAAAAGTTATTGCTTTACTCGCCCACCCCAACCAAACTCAACATTTGCAAGAGATGTATGGTGTAAATCAGGTCACCACAACTCGCCTTCCGCTTATTTTGATTCCTACTACGGCTGGTACTGGCTCAGAAGTAACGCCAATCTCAATTGTGACTACTGGTGAAACGACAAAAATGGGGATTGTTTCTCCAGTACTGTATGCCGACACAGCAATTCTTGATGCAACCTTTACTCAAAACCTTCCAGCCCATATTACTGCTGCAACAGGTATTGATGCGATGGTGCATGCCATTGAGGCATATACCTCTAAGCACAAAAAAAATATATATACCGATATTTTAGCCAAACATGCACTCAAGCTACTAAATCATAACTTACCGAAAGTTCTTAAGAACGGCAATGATTTGGAAGCAAGGCAAAATATGCTGTTCGGCTCAATGCTTGCAGGTCAGGCATTTGCAAACTCGCCCGTTGCTGCGGTACATGCTTTAGCTTATCCACTGGGTGGACATTTTCATCTTTCGCATGGTCACACCAATGCCTTAGTATTGGTTGAAGTATTAAAATTTAATGCACCACATGCTAAACAATATTATGCAGAGCTTATGCAATGGTTAGATCCATATAGTAATGGCAGCACCGATGGTCTATGTGATCTGTTTATTGATCATATGCAAAACCATTTAGACCGTAGTGGTTTGACTTTAAAACTTAGAGATCTGGGTATTGATGAGTCTAGCTTACCTAGACTTGCTCAAGATGCCATGTTGCAAACCCGCCTACTACAAAATAATCCACGTGACATGACAGAAGCCGCTGCTTTGGCAATTTATCAGGCGATTCATTGATGACTAAACCCGTTTTAAAAAACCGTGATCAATTTAAGTTCTTTTTAGACATTCAAACGCGTTGGGCAGATAACGATATTTATGGTCATGTGAATAATGTGACTTACTATAGCTATTTTGATACAGCAGCCAATGCATTACTGATTCAAAAAACAGGTTTTGATATTCATGAAGCAAAATCAATTGGGTTAGTCGTCGATTCAGCTTGTAGCTTTAATCAGGAATTGTCATTTCCAGAAATTATTCAAGTGGGTGTTGCGATTGGTAAAATCGGCACCACATCTTTACGCTATGAATTGGCAATCTTTAAACAAGGTCAAGACCAAGCGTCAGCTCAAGGACATTTTGTTCATGTGTTTGTTGATCGCGAAACGCGTAAAATTGTACCTATTTCTGAGACAGTTCGTGAGGTTTTAGAAAGTTATTTATTATAAAAAATGGGGCAAAAAGAAAATAAACTACTCTTTTTGCCCCTCTCTACTTATATCATTGCAGGATCACTAAAGGAGTCTTCACCCGTCTCAACTCGACCAGCAAAACGTCGGTAATAATACGGATCACTTTGACTGGTGATTTCAAAATCATACCAATGTCCTACGTCAGCCAAAGCCCAATGTTGTTTAACGACTTGACCTGCTTTTATGGTCAGTTGTAACGGTGCATCTTGGCGGTATGCACAAGGTTTTACCGTCAATATTGTATCCTTAGTTCCTTCATTCATGAGTTCGACATACACATCACCGTTGGCAACGTCATAACACACTCGAATTTCTGGTTTAACGCCACTATCGACAATACGTTGAGTATCTCCTTTAAAATGACGATGGTAGCCATTTGGACCGAGTACCCATAAGTCGTAACGACCTAAATTATCTTTTAAAGCGTCCCATTCATCATCTAGCGTTTTATTCGGCTCTACAATATAACGCTTTGGAATACGGTCTAAGTTGAGCTTGTCATATACGTGGAAAACCGCTGCTTGCGTACCCGTATTAGAGAATATCAATTGTACCGTCCCATCTGCTTTACAGCGCGCACTGGTATGCAGCTCGTAAGGTAGCGCACGTGACAGACGTATGCCACTCTGTTGAATCGGCAACTTAATATCTGTCGGTACGGGAACAGCTGGCAAAGCTTCTTGATTTTCTCTTAACTCATCTGCCTGCACACGGGTTTGTTTACCATTAAGCTGCGGTAAAATATCTGCATTTGGTGTTTTAAAGTTAAATGCACTGGTTAAATCACCACACACTGCACGGCGATATGGACTGATATTCGGCTCTTTTATTCCAAAACGTTTTTCTAAAAACATGAGTACAGAGGTATGGTCAAAAACTTGTGAGTTGACCCAACCACCACGGCTCCATGGAGAAATCACATATAACGGGACACGCGGACCCGGACCATAAACTCGTCCATCAGGTGTAGGCTGAGAATGGCTTCCCTCAGGTGCAGCATGGTCAAAATATTCGTCCTGCATATCAGCACTGCTTAATGTTGATTTTCCAGCGTACTGACCATTTTTAAGACGAGATGGCGCTGATGGTGATGGCACATGGTCAAAGTAACCATCATTTTCATCGAAATTGATAATGAGTGCAGTTTTACTCCAGACTTCAGGCACCGCAGTTAACGCGTCAATAATTTCTTGAATAAACCATGCCCCTTGAACTGGGCTTGAAGGATCCGGATGTTCACAATAAATTGATGGCGCATTAATCCAAGAAACTTGCGGTAATTTACCCTCACGAATGTCTCGTTTAAAAGCGTCAAGATATTCTTCTGGTTTATTACCCGGCAACGTATTTGCAATGCCTTTGTATAGGGGGTTTTTGGCATTATCGGTCGCAGCATCATAGGCTTTATACGGTAGCTTTTGACCCGTATCGGCATACGGTTTATTCGGTTCGCCGCCGCTTGAAACTGGATAACCAGATGCAATGTTCGCCTTTCTAAACGTACGAAATGCACCAAGCATATTATCGCCCCATTCATCTGGCATATTTTGATAACAAATCCAGTTTATGCCTGCTTCTTCTAAACGCTCGGCATAGGTCTTCCATGTATAACCACGATCTGCCGTCGCTGGGTTGCCATCAATCCAGTCCCACTCATTGTTCACAAATGAACGCTTGGTCGGTGTTGCACCATTGGTACCCGTCAAATGATAAGAACGATTTGCATCTGTTCCTGTATGCATAGAGCAATGGTAGGCATCACAAATCGTAAAGGCATTCGCAAGTGCAAACTGATATGGAATTTCTTTTTCTTTAAAATAGCCCATGGAGATATCAGTTTTGTGGGTTGGCCAGTTCGCCATACGCCCATTGTCCCAAGCCAACTGACTGTCATTCCATGTATGTGGCGTCCCATCTGCACGCTGTGCATTATTGGCCGTTCCATCCAAGTGAAAAGGTGTTAAAACTTGTCCATTACTTCTAAGCTGCTCCCAGACACGACGGCCACTGGGCAAAGGAATCGTAAAACGATCAGCAAAACCTCGAACACCTTTTAATGTTCCAAAGTAATGGTCAAAAGATCGGTTTTCCTGCATTAAGATAATAACGTGTTCGACATCCTGAATGGTGCCTGTTTTATTGTTTGCAGGAATTGCTAAAGCTTTTTGAATACTCGATGGGAAAGCTGCCAATGCCGCAGCACCAAAACCCATATTTAAAGAGTAATTTAAAAATTTACGGCGTGTAATCATGATCAGGTTCTTTTTATTATTTAAGTTTATGGAGCACAGCGCATTACAGGCTTTTTACCTGTATCTGGCGTATTTGAATTATCATTTGATGAGTCGTTACAACCACTCAGCAGAATCGCGCCAATTAATAAAAGATATGAATATTTAAAAAAATTTATTCCAGTGCATTGCCTTTTCATTGCTATGTACAATCCATTTAAAATCTAAAATGGCTAACATAGAAAAGTACAATGACAGTGACATGACCTGAATATTTCAATCCAGTGAAGAATATGAAAATACTATGATTTTCATATTCTTCACCAGATCAAAACTTAGATGAATTTAAGGCTTTAATTGAATATTTTGCAGTTCGCCATCAAAAGTTTCTATGAGACTCTTAATGACTGGCTGTTGCTGTAATAGCTCAGCTGCTCGGTGAAAGGCCTTTTCTTTACGTGCACTTTGAATGGTATATGGGGTAGATGTATTTAAAGCACCATATTCAACTGTAAATTGAGTATTCGGCCATTGTCCATTTAATGCATCAATAAGCCCTTGTTGTAATTGAGTCAGCATATTTTCATATTCTTGAGGAATATGGAAAACAGTATTGCCACCAATTTCACCAGTCATCACACCATGCTGAGCAAGTTCTTGAACCGCTGGAGACAGTTGACTATTTCTAAACCAGTATTCCCATTTTTCAAGTGTCCACTCACCTTCCAAAACTTGAGGAGAAAGCTTCAAGATATCTTGAGGCATAAGCTGCTCATTATCAGTTACGCTAGAGTCTTTTACAACGGCAACTGTTTCAATAACTTCAGACTGCACCAATGACTGTTGTTCAACAACAGGTTCAGCAGGCAAATCATGAGTTATAGGTGCATCTTGACCAAGGGAAAATTCAGCGCTAGATGATTCAAACAAACCTTGAGGTTCAGCAGAGAAAGCTGGTTCAGATTCAATTTGTTTGGCTTGAGTCTCTGCCTGAACTTGTACTAACTTTTGCTCTGGTACCGGAATGAAATCTTCTTCCAGAACACTAACTGTTTCTTGAACAGCTGCTGACTCAAGCCCAATCAGCTCATGATGATTTGGGTCGAATACCATTAAATCCTGATTAGACTGTGGTTCAGGTTCAGGTTCAGGTTCAGGTTCAGGTTCAGGTTCAGGTTCAACCATAGCGGGTTGACTAATAACTTCAACAGGCTGAACAGTATTTACTGGAGTAATCTCCTGAGCTGTGGGCTGAGTCTGTTGACTCAAAGCTACCACTGCTTGCCCATTTTGCTGAACTGGCTCTGACACTACAATTTCATTTGGTGCTAAAGGACGGAATGCCAATAAGCGTAAAACGCACATTTCAAAACCTTGCTCTTGCGTCACGGCAAGTTGTAAGTCTGAACGTCCTTTACACGCGATCTGATAGTAAAGCTGCAAATCTTGAGCAGAAATCAGCTTAGACAGCTGCATGATTTTGCGATTGATTTCATCGCTATATTTCAAACTCAAATCAGGCAAATATTGCAAAATTGCCAATTCATGCAATGTCGAAATCAACTGATCCAGCACCAGTGAAACATCTAGCGCTTGATGTCTAAATTGCAATAAAAGCTGACTAACTTTCTCACGTTGGTTCTGATGAATCGCTAAAATCAAATCATAAATAATGGTGCGATCAATTAAGCCAAGCATTTCTTTAACATCTTGGTGATGTACCGCACCCTGTCCATAAGCAATGGCTTGGTCAGTTAAAGATAATGCATCACGTAATGAACCTTGAGCAGATTCGGCAATTTGCCAAATTGCATCTTGGTCAGCAGTAATCTGTTCTTTTTCAAGAATAGCGCCAAGATGCTTGGTAATTTCATCTACAGCTAAAGGACGCAGAGTAAATTGCAAACAACGTGAAATGACCGTAATTGGCAGCTTTTGCGGGTCTGTGGTTGCAAACAGAAATTTAACGTGTTCTGGTGGCTCTTCGAGTGTTTTTAATAACGCATTAAAAGAATGCGTCGATAGCATATGTACTTCGTCAATCAAGTAAACTTTAAAACGACCTTGCGTTGGCGCATAAGGAACGTTGTCTAAAAGTTCACGCGTATCTTCTACTTTTGTTCTTGAAGCAGCATCGATTTCGATTAGGTCAATAAAGCGGCCTTCATTTACCGCCTTACAAGTGGCACAGACTTCACATGGCGTAGAAGTCACACCCGTTTCACAGTTCAAACACTTGGCTAAAATACGTGCAATTGTAGTTTTACCTACACCACGCGTTCCTGTAAATAAATAAGCATGGTGAAGACGGCCGCGTTCCAATGCACTGCTTAATGCACGAGAAACGTGGTTTTGCCCCACTAACTCATTGAAATTACGTGGACGGTATTTTCTAGCAAGTACTTGATACATGTATGCTCCTTGTTACAGGCATAAGCATACTTTGTTTTTAAAAGAGAGTGAACGCATAAAGCTCATATCCGTACAGATAAACTGCGAACTACACCATTTGTCTGAACTATCAATGATTTTAAAGTTTCGGAAAAACTGTCTACCGAAACTTTAAATACTATGAAATATTCTAATTTACTTTCTTTGGAAAACTAAACCAGACAAATACAGTTAAAAGGAAGAAACAAATGGCGGAGATGGTAAGCACCCAACTATGTGCATAGCTAAAAGCTTGCTGTGCAACTGCAATTAATTGTCCACCCAAAGGATTTTCAAGATTAGATGCTAATTGCATAGTTTCACCAATCGAAATACTCGCTTTTTCAATTAAGCTTGTCGGAAGCTGTTCTGGCAAAATAATTGAACGACTGTAAAACCAAGACAACATTAATCCAAAAATAGCAACGCCCAAACCAGCGCCAAGCTCATAGGCCATCCCTTCAATAGCACCTGCTGCACTCGCTTTTTGAGGCGGTACAGATGACATAATGGCAGCGGTGGAAGCCAATAAGGCAATTTCAATGCTAAAGCCTAAAAAGACCATACACGTCCATGCTAAAAAGTGATCGGTCGAGAAATTAAGCTGAGCGAGCCCCCATAAACTAAATCCACTTATTAAAATACCAACAGTAGATACAAGTCTAAGTCCCCATTTATTTAAACAGATTCCTGCGAGTGGACCACCTAAACTAATTGCAATCATAAATGGAATAATAAACATCGCTGCCTGTAACGGCGAAAACCCATGTACAAACTGCAACTCTTGAGACAAAAGTAATTCGAACCCAACCAAAGCAATCATCGAAACAACAGCCATGACAATGCTGGTAGAAATCACCGGATGTTTAAATAACTCCAAATCAATCATTGGCGTCGTACTTCTTTTTTGGCTTCGAATGAAGTGAATTAATGTGCTTATACCCACTACGAACATCACAACCGTAAGTACCGAGAAGTTATACATAGCCGATTTGATTGAATAGATAAGACTTAAAATTGCTACAACCAAGATTAAAGCTTGCCCTAAGTTAATAGGCTGATCGGTTTTCTCTTGTTGTTTAGGAATGATCATCACGATCATGAGCAAAACCACTAAAATAATCGGTATGTTAATGAGGAACACGGCTCCCCAATGAAAATGTTCTAGTACAAAACCACCTACCAATGGACCGAAAGCTGCCCCTCCACCACCTACTGTAGACCAAAGTCCAAGTGCAAAATTTCTCTGCTTTTCTTCGGTAAAAGCATTACGAATGCCAGATAAAGTGGCAGGAATAAGCATAGCTGCCCCTAACCCCAAAACAGCACGGGAAGCAATTAGGGCGTAGGCAGTTGGAGAAAAGGCAGCAGCTAGCGAACCAACACCAAAAACTGCGGTTCCAATAAATAATAATTTTTTAAAGCCAATACGATCACCGAGTGCACCCATTGGCAAAATCAAACCCGCCATAATCAGTGAATAAATATCAATGATCCATAAAAGCTGATTGGCAGTTAAATTCAATGCTGCACTTAAAGATGGTGTTGCAACATGCATCACTGTTGCGTCAATCGTAACTGGTAAATATATAAGGACAATAATTGTCAGGATTAACCATTTCTTTTGCATAACGCTCTTCGATATCCAGAACTTGGACATGTGTTCAAATTGTGGTTATTATATACACAACTGGACACTTGTCCAACTTTTAATTTTAATGTAGTTTGTGTCGAATTCAGTCAGGTGAAATAAACATGGCCTATCTTAATCGCGATCAACGCAGAGAAATGATTCTGCAAGCCGCCATGCAAGTTGCTTTGGCTGAAGGTTTTGCAGCTATGACGGTACGTCGAATCGCAACAGAAGCACAAACCTCCACAGGACAAGTTCATCATCATTTTTCTTCGGCATCTCATTTAAAAGCTGAAGCTTTTTTAAAGCTGATGGAACAGCTTGATGAAATTGAACAAACCTTAAAAACAACTAGCCAATTTCAAAGAGTCTTCATTTTATTGGGTGCAGAAAACATCGATAGACTTCAGCCCTACCTACGCCTATGGAATGAAGCTGAACTCTTAATTGAACAAGATATTGAAATACGAAAGGCTTATAACCTTGCTATGCAGAGTTGGCATGAAACAATTGTGCAGGCCATTGAATGTGGCAAACAACAAGGTGAATTTAAAAACATATCCAACTCAACAGACATTGCGTGGCGACTCATTGCCTTTGTGTGCGGATTAGAAGGTATTTATCAACTTGGATTACAAGGTTTAGCTGAAGAAGACTTCAAGCGCCATACCGAAGCGATTATTCGACTAGAATTATTATAAATATTGAGCTGGCATTGCTTAAAAATACCAGCTTTAAAATATTAAAATTAGAACCAGCCTTTACGGCCTTTTAAAATTTGGTCGGTACACCGTAAGGCTTCTTGAGTCAGTCCCCATAAACGGTAATCGCCCGTTATTGAACCAATCTGGAAGTTATGCGTATAGGCAAAGCTAAGATCACGCTCAGGATCGCACCACGCCCCTGAACCGTTGTAACCAATATGTCCAAAGCCATTTTTAGCGCGTTTACCCATGGTAATAATACGGTGATAGCCTAAACGCCAATTCATCGGAATTGGCATGACACGATCACGTGCATAACTTTGAATAGTACTAAGTTCTTTAAATACTTCTGGGCGAATCAATTGTTGTCCATCCCATTCACCTTGATTTGCTAGCATCGCATAAATTTTAGCAAGGCTATTTGCAGTAAACGTGCCGTTCGCTGCCGGAATGACTGCTTGAAGTCCCTCATCACTAAAGAAACTAAAATTTTTCATTCCTTTTGGAATCATGGCATCCTGAAAATCTTGCGGGTCTTGTCCAGTCCACGTAATCATTTTTTCAGAAAGTGAACTTTTACGGGGCTGAGGCTTTTTAGGTTTTTCAGCTTGAGTAGACGCTGGTTTTTCTGGTTTCGGTTGAATTATTAAACGTGCTACACGATCTAACTCGCTTACAGGCGTTCCAAAGTAAGCACCATCTAACTGCAAAGGTTCAACCAGATATTTTTGCATGAGCTGATCTAGAGATTGACCAGTTGCTTTTTCGAGTACACCACCCACCAACCAACCAAATGTTAAGGCTTGGTAGGCATTACCCTCTCCTGCAAGGAATCTAGGCTTAGTCGCCGCAACCACATCTAACATATGTGACCAGTCAAGCATTTCTCTCGCACTTTCGATGATATTACGAACATCAAACATGCCGCTTTGATGGCTTAGCACATGGCGCAATGTCATTTGCTCTTTTCCATTTTGAGCAAACTCAGGCCAACAGGTCGTAATCGGTTTGTCGTATTCTAAAAAACCTTCACTTACTAAAATATGCGCTAAAGTTGCAAGTACACCTTTACCCGTAGAGTAGCAAACTGCCAAAGTTTCAGGTTGCCAAGCTTCATTTTGTGATTGTAGACCGGTGTAGATATCTACAACTTTTTGGCCTCTAAAATAAACCGCTAAAGCAGCTCCACCTTGTCCTGTTCTAGCATCTTGAAGACGGCTGAACTGGTGAGCTAAATCAATAAAACGTTCATCTAAAATACCGTGATAGTTATGGGTATCGGCCAGTAAAATTTCTTTAATCACATGAAGTTCCTTGCATTTTTTGTTATTTTGCTCAAAAGCAGCCCAAACATTTGCTTAGGCTGCTGATATTTTTATAATGCTTTTACTGTTCCTGCAACATGCGGTTTTTGTGATTTCGCATTACGAATCAAGAAATCAGTCTTTTTGTCTGCATTGGCAGTTAAAAACTCAACTTTTGATGGCAAGAACATTGGCAGCTTAAACCACACATCTGCTTCATAAGCATTTGGCAGCTCAAGATTAGCTAAAGCTTTTGCTTTGCTCCACATACCATGAGCAATTGCTTGTTTAAAACCAAATGCTTTTGCTGTGATGGCATGGATATGGATTAAGTTAAAATCACCAGACACTTTTGCGTAACGGCGGCCAGTGTTTTCTAAAATATCCCACTGGGCTTTTGGAGCATAAGAAGGTGCTTGTTCTTCTTTAGCTTTCTCACCCACTCTTTTCTCAACTTTTTGGCGAGATAAATAAGTGGTTAAGCCTTCCATCACCACTTCATTGCCAATTTTTGCCGTGGTAATAAAGTCAAACTGAACACCTTTATCATGCGGTTTTAGTTCCCCAAATTTGCATGACAAAGTTAGTTTTTCAGTTACACCAATTGGTCTAGTCTGTTTAATCTGGTTGCGGATATGCACTAAACCTAAAATTGGAAATGGAAAGGCTTCTGCCGTCATCATATGCATTTGCAAACTTTGAGAAAGCACAGCCAAATAAATTGCTGGTACAAAGCCATTATTTTTAAAACCACATACTTCGTTATACGCTTTGAGATGGTTCTGATCAATTTCTAGAGCATCAACCACATATTCAACTTGCGGTAAGATTTTTGGGCCCTTAGGCTTTTTAAAAATTAAACCTTGTACTACTTTTGGGTAAGCCAATGCCGCTTTTGGTAGCTGGCTAAAATGACGAGTATTCATACCTAACCTTTTATAATTTATAGATTCTTGAATAAAAAAGGGATGCACAAGCACCCCTATTTCACTAAAAGTGCTTAAGCGCCCAACAAGCTTTGACCACACACACGTACAACGTTGCCATTTACGCCTGTAGAAGCAGTTGATGCAAACCATGCAATCGTTTCTGCTACATCAACAGGTAAACCACCTTGTTGCATCGAGTTCATACGGCGACCAGCTTCACGAATTGCAAATGGAATTGCAGCTGTCATTTGTGTCTCAATAAAGCCAGGAGCTACTGCGTTGATGGTAATACCATTTTTTAGAATAGGTGCAGTAAATTTCACTAGGCCAATTACACCAGCTTTCGATGCAGCATAGTTGGTTTGACCAAGGTTACCCGCAATACCGCTAATTGATGATACACAAACAATGCGGCCATTTGCATTTAGACCATCATTTTCTAATAAATAGTCATTTACGCGTTCAGCAGCAGACAAGTTAATGTTAATTACCAAGTCCCAAAGCTCTGGCTTCATGTTTGCCAAAGTTTTGTCACGAGTAATACCCGCGTTATGAACGATAATATCTAAACCACCTTGTTTTGCAGCAGCAGCTTTAATTTTTTCGCCCGCATCAGCAGCTGTAATGTCAATTGCCAATGTAGAGCCACCAATATCAGCAGCTACACGGTCAAGATCAGCTTGTTGTTGGGGCACGTCTAAACAAATAACATGCGCGCCGTCACGTGCCAATACATGTGCAATTGCTTCACCGATACCACGGCTCGCACCTGTTACCAACGCAGTTTTACCAGCAAGCGGTTTTGCCCAATCAACATCAACTACATCTGCTTTAGAAACACGAATTACTTGACCAGACACATAAGCTGAACGTGGAGAAAGTAAGAAACGTAAAGTTGATTCAAGGTTTGCAGCAGCACCTTCATCTACATATACAACTTGGGCAGTAATACCCTTTTTAAATTCTTTACCTACAGATTTAATAAAGCCTTCAAGTGCACGCTGAGCAATCGCCTGTTTTACAGTTTTTGCAGTTTCAGGTGTTGTACCAATAACAATCACACGACCAGAAGTCGCAACTTGACGTGCAATCGGGTTAAAGAATTTATAAAGTTCATTTAACTGTTCTGAGTTTTGGATACCAGACGCATCAAATACTACTGCTTTGAATTTTGATTCTTTATCGCCTGCATTAAATGGGCGTAAATTTAAACCAACTTTTGCAGCTTCTTGCTGTAATGCAACATGATTACCTACATAGCTATCTGCATGAATATTGCTAAGTACTTGTGCAATCGCACCAGACAATACACTTGACGGCGCTGCGCCAACCAATACTGCACCATTCACTACTGGCTGAGCACTTTCAAAACGCTCTAATACAACAGGTGATGGTAAACCCAGATTTTTGACAACGAATTTACCAATAGGAGATTGTGTAAATGCTTGGTATTGATCAGTCATGATTATTATCTCTCAAAAAAATGATTTTCTACGACAGGCTTCATTATGTTATGAAATGGAGAGGAACAATATGAAAGCGGCCGTTCATTAGAGTCATCCCAAATCATACTTGAGTTCATCTTTTGATGTCTTGACCTGAATGCTATCTACAATGTCATTCTAGTCAATACAGGTCTATTTGAATTGTGTTAAGGTAGCTTATAAGAATATCGTTAATATGCTTGGAAAAGCCTTATGAGCAAACCAACTCAAGAAAATCCAGCAGTCGAAAATTCTGCTCAGGAAAAAGTGTCAAATACATCAAAGCCGGCTTCTAACACGGCTAAGCGTAACAGTACTACTCCTAAAGCAGCAACTAATACTCCAAAAACGACACGTACTCGTTCAACGACTGCACCTGCACGTAGCCCCCGTACTAAGAGTGCCGCTACAGCAACTACTTCTACATCTTCAAATGTAGCTGCAGAACCAAAAGCAACAAAAACCAAAACTTCTGTTCAACAGGATAAAACCATGAGCCAAAACACTGTTCGCCGCGTTGCAATTATTGGTGGCAACCGTATTCCATTTGCACGTTCAAATACTGCTTATTTTAAAGCGTCTAATTCTGACATGCTGACAGCAGCATTAAACGGTTTGGTTGAGCGCTTTAATTTACAAGGTAAGCGTATTGGTGAAGTCGTTGCGGGTGCTGTTTTAAAACATAGTCGTGACTTCAATATGACTCGTGAAGTTGTATTGAGCACAGATCTTGCTCCTGAAACTCCTGCTTATGACATTCAAATTGCTTGTGGTACAGGTTTACAAGCAGCTTTTGTTGTTGCAAACAAAATTGCACTTGGTCAAATTGACGTAGGTATTGCCGGTGGTGTAGACACCACGTCTGATGCACCGATTGCTGTAGGTGATGGTTTACGTAAAGTTTTACTTGAACTCAATGTTGCTAAAACTGGTAAAGACCGTCTTAAAGCTTTAACAAAAATTGATTTTAAAAAGCTTCTTGATGCACCAAGTAACGGTGAACCACGTACTGGCCTTTCAATGGGTGAGCACCAAGCAATCACTGCTTTAGAATGGGGTATCACTCGCGAAGCACAAGATGAGTTAGCTGCTAGCAGCCATCAAAAACTTGCTGCTGCTTATGAGCGTGGTTTCTTTGATGACTTAATGACTCCATTCTTAGGTCTTAACCGTGACAACAACTTACGTGCAGACAGCACAGTTGAAAAGCTAGCTAAATTAAAACCAGTTTTCGGTAAAGGCGAAACTGCAACAATGACAGCTGGTAACTCAACTCCGTTAACTGACGGTGCTTCTGTTGTCTTGCTTGCTTCTGAAGAATGGGCAAAAGAAAACGGTCATGAAGTTTTAGCTTACCTTTCTTTCTCTGAAACAGCAGCTGTTGACTTCATTGGCAAGAACGGTCCTAAAGAAGGCTTATTGATGGCTCCTGCTTATGCAGTACCTCGTATGCTTAAACGTGCGAATCTTAAACTTCAAGATTTTGATTTCTACGAAATCCATGAAGCATTCGCATCTCAAGTGTTATCTACTTTGAAAGCTTGGGAAGATGAAAAATTCTGTAAAGAACGTCTTGGTTTAGATGCACCTTTGGGTTCAATCGATCGCTCTAAACTGAACGTAAATGGTTCATCTTTAGGTGCAGGCCATCCATTTGCTGCAACTGGTGGTCGTATCTTAGCTACTGCTGCTAAATTGATTAATCAAAAAGGTTCAGGCCGCGCATTAATCTCGATCTGTACAGCAGGTGGTGAAGGTGTGGTTGCGATTGTAGAAAAATAATTTCTATAATGAACTAACAAAATAAGCACCCTTTTGGGTGCTTATTTCATTTCAATAGATTAGCTTAATGAAGTGATGCAGCTTTAGCATCGGGGAAAAATTTATCTTCGATATAGTCATAACACCACTGAAAAATAAAGGTATAAACCAAAATACATAAGGTTAAGCCAATATCTAAAATAAATGCATCAATAACACTCATCTGCATCATATAGGCGATCATCGGTACAGTCGCAATCAGCAAACCGCCTTCAAAACCAATCGCATGTAAAATCCGTACAGGGATCGTTCTTTCCCAATTATATTTATGCTCTACTTTTTCGAAATAATGGTTAAAAATCATATTCCAGAAAACTGAAACCACCGCCATAAACACACCGAGTGTTCCGGTCACTTCCATCGGCATATCAAAAATAAAACTTAATGCAATCGCAATGATGACCAATAAAATTCCTTCATAACTGATTGCATGAATGAGTCTTCTCTTGGAAATCAACATTTTTAAATACTCAATAATTACTTGGATAATGTGCATTTTATTTTTATAATATTGATTAATCCAATCAGGTTCTTTCAGTTTTTTTGACAGATGAATATTAATCAAGAACAACTACTCATGTTTCAAGCTGTGATTGAAACTGGCTCTTTTTCTGCAGCAGCCCGTAAACTTGGCAAAGTTCCTTCGGCTGTAAGCATGTCTATTGCCAACTTAGAAATTGATCTGAACTTAACATTATTTGACCGTAAAGGCCGTGAACCTATTCCTACTGACGAAGCACGAGTTTTATATGAAAAGACATCTCAGCTTTTGATTGAGATGAATCAATGGAAACAACATGCTCATGCATTAAGTACAGGGTTAGAAGCTAATTTAACTATAGTGATTGTCTCTGAACTCTTACATACCAATTGGACTGACTATATTTGTCTTTTAGAGAACCGCTTTCCAGACTTACAAATTAATATTGTGTCTGCCCCTCAAGAAGATGCGCTCCAAATGCTATTGGACGGGTCTGCCCAACTTGCACTGATGTTTGAACGCGAGAACTTAGATAATAGAGAACAATTTGTAGAACTAAAACGTGAGGCTCTAATTCCAGTCATTTCAAATAACCATCCTCTAGCCAGCCAAAATCAGGTTTCTTATGAGCAGATCCTCACTACACGACAAATTGTAGTCGCAAGTCGTGATGAGACTTTAAAGCCTGAATTACTTTTTTCAAAACATTATTGGCGTACAGACAACCACCACTCTGCTTGTTTAATGATTTTACGTAATCTAGGTTGGGGTGTTCTTCCTCAAGAAATGTTTAAAGAAAACCCTGAATTAAAAAATAAACTTAAAGTATTGGATTTATTGGATTTCACTCCACGCTTTGAATATTATGTCGACTTGGTTTGGAGCCGGGAAAGTGAACTTGGTGCCGCTGCTAGATATCTCATTGAGTATATCCGTACGCAAAGAATGCAACAGGTGCCTTAAAATTATTTCAATTTAGATGCAGAACCTAAACGTTTTTCTTTGAAAGATAACAATTGATATATCGACAGCATGAATAGACTTTGTGCTATAAAGAAAACATAAGATTTATTACTGAAGATGTTGAATATCAATGACTCATACAGCACTTGACCAATTAAAAACATTAACGACCGTTGTTGCCGACAGTAGTGACCTTGATGCAATTCGTAAATTCCGTCCATTAGACGCGACGACTAATCCTTCATTGATTACGGCAGCAGCAGAACAACCAGAAAGTAAAGAGCTCATTGAAGATGCTTATTATCAAGCCAAAGAAGAAGGCTATACCAATGATGAATTAATCGAAAGAACCATTGATATTCTAACCGTAAAATTTGGTGTAGAAATTTTAAAACTGATCGAAGGCCGAGTTTCAACAGAAGTGGATGCTGCACTTTCATATGACACTGAAGCAACTATTCAAAAAGCACATGAATTATGTGAACTTTACAAAGGTTATGGGATTGATCAGTCACGTATTCTGATTAAAATTGCTTCGACTTGGGAAGGTATTCAAGCTGCTAAAGTATTAGAAGCTGAAGGTATTGCTTGTAACCTCACCCTCCTTTTCGGTTTACATCAAGCTCAAGCATGTGCAGATGCAAAAGTAACTTTAATTTCGCCATTTGTAGGTCGTATCTTAGATTGGTACAAAAAAGCTGAAGGTGTAGATGCTTACCCAATCGAAAAAGACCCAGGTGTTGTATCAGTGAAGAAAATCTATACCTATTACAAACAGCAAAACATTCCAACTCAAGTGATGGGTGCAAGCTTCCGTAGCATCGACCAAGTACTTGGTCTTGCTGGATGTGATTTACTTACGATCTCACCAAGTTTACTTACCCAACTTGAGCAAGATACACGTACAGTTGATGCGGCACTTGATGCCTCTCAAGCAAAACAAGCAGAAGCGATTGTTCGACCAGCGCAAGATGAACAAAGCTTTAAAGATGAACTTAACCATGACTTAATGGCATTTCAGCTTTTACAAGGTGGTGTTGATGGCTTTATCAAAGCACGTGACCAATTAAGCCTTTTGTTACGTCAGTCTTTTGGAATTGATGCGGAAATAAAATCTTAAAAAACTGCACTTTTCATACAAAATCACCGATTTTTGTTATCATGACAAAAATCGGTTTTTTATTGGGTTTCTCGTGTTCGGCATAACAGACTTAACAACATATATTATTGGTACATTCCTAATTGTGTTATTGCCCGGACCCAATTCTCTTTATGTGATGTCAATTGCTTCACGTTACGGCATTAAAACCGGATATATGGGTGCATTCGGTATTTTCACCGGTGACCTTATTTTAATGCTGTGTACAGTGCTTGGTGCTGCTTCTTTACTTAAAGCCTTTCCATGGGTATTTGTTATTCTTAAATTAACAGGTGCACTTTATCTTTCTTACTTAGGCTTTAAACTATTACAAGGCAGTATTCAACGCTGGAAACAACGTAATCAACGTCAACCAGAAATGGCCGATTTACCCGCTTTAGATAAAATTCATCCTTATAAAACAGCACTTAGTATCAGTTTACTCAATCCTAAAGCAATTTTATTTTTCCTCTCTTTCTTTGTTCAATTTGTTGAACCAGACTACGCTTATCCTGCTCTGAGCTTTTTAATTTTAGCGATTATTTTACAGATTATTAGTTTTAGTTATTTAACTGCATTAATCTTCTCTGGCATCAAACTCTCGGCATTTTTTAAAGAGAACCATAAAATTGCAGCAAGCGGAATCTTTCTCGTAGGAATTCTATTTTTTGGGTTTGGTTTAAAACTAGCAACTTCAACGATTTAATCATTTTACCCTATCAGTTTTGTATTAGAAAGTTAAAGCATGATGAGCCATTAAAATGCCAGCATGCCATCTGTTTTAACTTCATTCAGCACAAAAAATGTTCTGACTTGTCTTACTCCGGGTAAAGCAATAATCTTTTCGCTATGAAATCGATTAAACGCAGCTAAATCTTTAACACGGATTTTGAGAAAATAATCGACTTCCCCAGCTACCAGATAACATTCTAAAACATTTTCCAAATCACCCGATGCTTGTTCAAAAGCCTGAAAGCTATCAGGAGTTGAACGATCCAAAACTACACCGACTAACACCACAGTACCACGTTGAACGGTATGGGGATTGATCCGAGCACGAACATCCAAGATGGCCCCAATCTTAAAAAGGCGCTGAGTATGATTCCAACAAGATGATGTACTAATGCCTACAAGTTTTGCCAACTCAGCATTACTTAAACGTCCATTTTCTTGTAAAGCACGCATAATTTTCAGTTCAAGGGGTGTCAAATTTTCAGCTTGCTCTTCCATAAAATAATATCCCAAATTAATTATTAGTTCCGAAATAAATAATAGCATTATTCAATATTTTAAAAATATTATTTCTTTTTTATGCTCAAAATAGAAAGCACCTTCTTAAAAAAAATTGTTAAATTCACCCCAACTGGAAGCAATGGCAGAAGCCTATAAACTTTTCTTGGATTTAGAACACGTATTATGCAAAAGATTCTTCAAGATTTTTCAATTCCGGCAGTATTTGCTGGCTTTATTACTTTTTTAATCGGTATTAGTGTTTCGGCCGTTTTAGTCATTCAAGCGGCTCAAATTTTAGGTGCTTCACCTGAACAGATTACCTCTTGGTTTTGGGCATTAGGTCTAGGAATTGGCTTATCGGGACTCATTCTTTCTTGGAAATTTAAGTATCCCGTAGCGACTTCATGGTCAACCGCTGGTCTTGCTTTAATTATGGCAACAGGCAGTGGATATAGTTTAAATGAAGCGATTGGTGCTTTTTTAGTGGGTGGTTTACTCACTGCTATTTTGGGCTTTTCAGGTATTTTTCAAAAAGCTTTGTCATATATTCCTCAAAGCTTAACCAGTGCCATGCTTGCTGGAGTCTTACTCAAATTTGGTATCTCACTTTTCGCAAGTTTACAAAATGATTGGGCATTTATTTTGTCCTTACTTAGCATATATGTCATTACAAAAAGATTGTGGCCGCGTTATAGCATTGTATTTACCGCAATTGCAGGAATTGCCCTCTGCCCCGTTTTTTTAGAATTTCATATGCCTACACTTCAGTGGTCTTTAGCAAAGCCTGTTTGGATTAGTCCAGACTTTAGTTGGTCGGCACTGTTGGGCTTAGCTTTACCACTGTTTGTGATTAATATGGCCTCGCAATATTTACCGGGAATTGCCATGATCAAAAGTTATGGTTACAAACCACACGTTAACCAACTCATTGGCTGGACAGGTTTAACTCAAGCTTTGCTTGCCCCTTTTGGTTGTTACACCGTAAATATTGCTGCCATTAGTGCTGCGGTAAGCTTAGATGATCAAGTTCATCCTGACCCTAACAAACGCTATATTGCGGGCATGAGCTGCGGATTTTTCTACATCTTAATGGGCTTGTTTGCTGCAACACTCACAAGTTTATTGATGTCATTTCCTCACATTTTTATTGTAGCTTTGGCAGGCATTGCTTTACTTGGTACGATTAGCCACAACGTTGCAATTGCCTTTGCTCAAGTTGAAGAACGTGAAGCCGCATTATTTACCTTTTTATGTAGTGCTTCGGGTATTCAATTTTTCGGTATTGGTTCAGCATTTTGGGGATTAATTGTCGGTATCCTTGTATTTGTAATACTTAAATTTAAAACCAAAAGAAACTAATAAAAAGCGTTCATAGCCTGCTATTTTCAATGCTATGAACGCCTTTGCCATAATTCTTATAGCTCTCTGACTACGACTGTTTTTGCCATTTTGTCATGCCACCCTTGTTTTTTAGAATCAAATGCAACCCAGAAAAGGCCAATGCCAAACACTAAAATTGATGGAATATAGCCAATGTAGCGGATAATACTTTGCATAACAGTGAGCTTATTGCCTGTTTTTTCATCTAAAACTTTTAATCGCATTAAACGTTTACCAGGTGTTCCCGCAAAATACAACCAACATAAAACTGAATACAAGAAAGGAAATGCATAGTTCACAATAAGATCGAACAAATAATTTTGTGGCTGACTACTTAAGCCAGTAGCAAAAACCAAGTCATAATCTCCCCGATAAAAAATCCATGCCGCTGGAATAATTGCTAAAAAAAGAATCAGACTATCAATAATCATTGCACCAAATCTTAACCAGAACCCTGCATACTCATACTTATAAGACATGCTCACCTCACTTTGTTATTGTTTAATAGATCAAAACGTTCTTACAATTTTAATTTTATCCTAAAGGAATCTTTTTTAGTTTTAAATACTTAAATAAATTTAATATTTTCTACTTTTATATTTTATTGTAATTATTTTGATCAAAATAAATCTAAATTTAATATTTTAAAACTGACACTTTTTATGTCAGTTATATTGAAATACTTTTTCTAGTCGATGAAAATTAAATTAAAGATAAATATTATATTTATTCCCAAAATAAAATATCTATTTTAAACTCATTTTTTAATAGTAATGCTGCAAATAATACACCTAACCCAATGACAATTAAAAAAACACTTAAACTGAATAGTCCACAAATAATAGCTATAGCACCTAATATAGCTAATATATAGAATATAATTACACTAAATGTTGGCATTTCAATTTATTCCACTACTTAAAATAAAAGCAATTTATTTTATCGAGTTTATAAACGATTGCTGTTTTCAAATGTTGGTTACACTATTAATTTGTATCATCATACAATAATCATGTTATTAAACTTAATTAGTGTTACTTTGTTTTAATAACGAGTGATGCAGTTCACATAATTTTTAACGAATTTCAAAGTAATGTTTTTCAGTTACAAGTTTAATTTTTAAATTTTTATATAAACGTTCTTTTGAATCTTCGAGTGAAGGAACAACTTTTTCTGCAAATTTATCTTCCGTCATGAGTCTGGCATAAGTTTTGTAGCCAATGATTAATTTTTGGGGTTCTTTACCGGTTTGACGAAACTCTTCAATGAGCTTATTTACTTTCTTTGCTGTTAAATCTGCCATCTTCCTTTCTCCCCCTAAATTTACTATTTTGTTATACGGGTTCTATGTGACAGAAATATGAATAGTAATTTTTTGTAATTTTCATGTAAATATTAAAGATTTACTTCTGTAGTGTGGTCACCCATTTACAGTGAAGCAGAAAATTCATTCAAAATAATGATTTATATTGTTTTTGTTTAATTTCAAATACTTTCAATTGAATAGATGTCTCCAAAGAATGAAATATGTTAATCTTTAATTAATAAAAGCTTCATACATATAACAACTGTAAATAAGAGGAATAACATCATGAATTATCAACATATTATTGTACCAGTAGATGGTTCTGAAATTTCTTTAGCAGCAGCTAGACAGGCAGCCCACATTGCAAAGGCATTTGGTAGTAAATTGACCGCCATTAGTTTGGTTGCGGTAGACCCTTTTAGTGGCGTAGATTTTTATTACATCTCACCTGTTGTAAAAGATTATTTTGTTGAAGCACGTGCCAATGCAGAAAAGACTCTCGCTAAAGTAAAAGCTTTATGTGCAGAAGAAGGTATTGATGCAGAGACTCAAATTATCCAAGGTGAAATTTCTTCAGATGGTATTTTGAAAGCTGTAGAAGACTTAGGTTCTGATTTGATTGTGATTGGTTCACATGGTCGTAAAGGCTTCCAAAAACTAATATTAGGTAGTTTTGCTCAAGATGTTTTAAATAGCACTAAAATTCAAGTTTTAGTCGTAAAAGAGTAAAACCCTAGAAAGACAAAAGCCCAATCTAATGATTGGGCTTTTTAACAGAATAACTCCTAGAAATTTTACACTTATCTAAAACCTCTATAGAATAGTTCATTATTCCCCCAAATTTTGTGAGTCACGCCAATGAAGTAAGTCTTTTTTCTCATCAATTTTTTCTTTCTTTGATGTGCAAAATAGACTATTTTTGTGATTTACCATCTCTCCTAAAAATTATTACTCTCCTATTTTGTACATCCTGTATTTATGAGGTTTTTTATGACTCAACAGGCATGTGTAATATCGCAACTTACCTTAGAATTCCCTTCAAAGGTAATGTTTAAGCATCTAAATTTTAGTCTTGAATCAAATCAGGTATCTGCACTAATTGGTCGTAATGGCCAAGGTAAATCTTTGCTTATGCAAATGTTAAATGAGACGCTTGCAGCAGATTCAATTTTTATTTCTGGCCAAATATCTTGGCATGTGAAGCATGCATATTTACCTCAATTACATCGTTTGACGGCGCTGACCATTGCCGAAGCATTAAATATCTTAAATATTTATCAGGCTTTTAAAAGAGTCGAACAAGGTGATGCTAGTTTTGAAGATTATGATTTATTAGAAGGTAAATGGGACTTACCCACCTTATGGAATACCCTATTAGAAAATGCTGGTTTACCAACAGATTTAGATTTTCCAGTTAAAAATTTAAGTGAAGGTCAAAAAACCAAGTTAGCTTTAAGCTGTTTATTTCTAAAAACAGATCACTATCTATTACTTGATGAGCCTAGCAATCATCTAGATCAGGAATCTAGGCAATGGTTAATTAATCATTTGAAAAAACACCCAGCAGGTGGACTGATTATTAGCCATGATCGGACTTTATTAAATGAAGTAGACCATATTTATCATTTAAATGAACATGGACTACATCACACCACAGGAAACTATGAAAAATTTTATGAGCAATATCAGATAAATATTGCTGCTCTGGAGCAATCCATTCAACAAAACCAACGTGAAGTTAAACACATGAAGCAAAAGCAGCATGATGTATTAATGAAAGCTCAAAAACGTGAGCGTGCTGGTAATAAATTAAGAGAATCAAATTCTCAAGCCAAAATTTTGCTCGACTTTAAAAAGGAACAAGCAGGCCAAAGTATTGCCGCTCTACAGTCTCAACATCAACGACAAATTTCGAACAGTCAAAATGAATTAAAAGACAAGAAAATGCTTCTTGAAACCGTCAAACCTCAACAGTTTGTATTCCCAACTTTTCAGAAGAAATCAGGTGAAATACTTCGTATTAAAAAACTTAAACTGAAACATGGAACTCAAAGACCCATTGATCTCGCTGTACAAGCTGCTCAAAAAATTCACATAACTGGACAAAATGGCATTGGAAAGTCAACTTTGCTTAAAGCAATTTATGAACAGAACAAGCAGCCATGTGACAGCATCCACTTATCTGTAGGGTGTTTCTATCTCGACCAGAACTTTAGCTTTTTATGTGACGAGATGACTGTGATTAACAATCTAACTCAACTGAATAATGAACTTTCAGAAGTCGAGTGGCGGAATTTATTAGGTCAACTCCGAATCCGCGGTGATAAAGGTACACAACTACTGTCTCAGCTAAGTGGTGGTGAAAAACTAAAAGTAGCTTTATTGGCTCTTAGTCAGATAAAACCTACACCTGAACTTCTGTTATTAGATGAACCCGAAAATCACTTAGATATTGAATCTAAGGAGTTACTCGCTCATGCAATTCAGAGTTATGAAGGCGCCGTATTACTCATTTCACACGACCCATTGTTTGTAGAAAATTGCGGTATAAGTGAGTCATTTACATTAGCCGAATAGTTTTTTTCAGACTATTGTGCAAATTTACTAGTTCTCATTTGAGAGCTAGTAAATTTTATCAATTCTTATTTTTTTACTTTATTTAAAAGTTCAAGGTCTAAATTATATTTCACAGTTTTATTTTTACGGGCACTATTACGCATTTGATAAACTTGAATAATATAATCACCATCGGCTGGTAAAATTAGCTCTCCTTTAAAACCTACTGTTGAGCCAATCAATAATGCTGTATCTTTACCAGGTTTTGTTCCGGGTGCAAAAATATTAATGTAGGCTAAATTACCAAGACTATTAATATCAAACTTTAATATTTGACCTTTTTTTGCATAAATTCTATACCGCACATCATTATAGCCCTGAAATTTTCCAGTTAAATTAGTATGCGGTGAACCTTGTAAAAAATTAACTTTTTGTTCAATATTTTTTGCATAAATAGTAAATGAAGTCATTGAGATTAATGATGTTAAAAATAAAGTTTTAATGATTTTTTTCAATTTCCAACCCTCAAAATATTTTTAAATTATTATATTAAAAATAGTTTTATAGAATTTTACTTTATGTATAAGTTTAATAAGTAATAGTTGTTTTTTATAAATAGTAACAAATAAGGTATCTCAAAAATTTAATATTATTAATTCTGAGATACCTTTTTTTAAAACTTAGAATCGATACCCTACCCCTAAATAGGTAATCAGCGGATCAATATCAACTTTTGTTGTTGCATGTATTAAGCGAGTCCCAGTATTTTGATTAACTACATCAATTTGTGCTTTGTTGTTTAGTTTTGCATATGATACTGAAGCAACCGTATACCATGAGTCATTAAAATCATAGGTAAAACCAGCAGTAAAAATAGGGGCTATTGCATCATCTGTATCGACATTAACCACCATTTTTCCGCTCGACTCTTTTCGATCTAAAGCCGCTCCAGCTTTACCATCTAAGACATTTTGAATCATATGACCTGCGGAGACTAAATCAGAGTGAATTCCATCATTAAGTTTAATATCATTAAAATGAGCATACATTAAGCCCGCACCAATATAAGGTCTAAACTTATTTACTCCGCTTCTACCAAATTGGTATTGTGCTTCTATCGTAGGTGTCCAGGCTCGAATAGATGCCGCTTTAGATTTATTTCCTAAGTTAGTAATTGGAATCGCTTGACCCAAGGCAATCCCATTCGGAAAAAGGTATTTTACCAAGTCAAACGGAGACATGGCGACTCCACTTAATGGCGCTAAGATTTCTCCTTTACCTTTAACGTCCACTTTAGGTGGAATTCCGCCAATAAATTGTAAAGACACATTATCATTCAGATAATAGTTAAAGGTTAATCCCAACGTATCTACATCATCAACTTCAAGCCCTGCATCATTTTGTTGCCAGTTTTCGATTCCTCGAACCGTCGCAATACCTGAAACTTCAGGTTTAATATTGCCATCTGCATCAAGAATAATTTCTCGCATAGACTTCTCTTTGAGAACCAGGTCTAGAAATTCTTTTTGATTAAAGACTCCGCCGCCCAAATCTACCTCTGTGGCATTTGGATCAACAGAGTTTAAAAAGCTTGTTGTTGAAATAGTGCCAACTTTAGCAGCAGTTCCATTTTTAACAGCGGTATTAATATTAAACGGATTAGCTTTACCTTGTGGCATTACATGTAACCATCCAGCAGATACAGAGAATCTTTTAAATCCTTCCGCATAACTCATGCTTGTTATTACAGATAATGAGCTCACTATTGCTATTTTTATTACTCTTTTTTTCATTTTTATTCCATCCTAGAAATATATTGCTGATTTTGCAATATATGTATGGAATATAGCCAAGTTGCCTTTTTTATCAATCAGTATATTTATTAAACAAAATTAATTTAGATAACTCTATCAATTTATAGCATTAATTATATGAAATAGTTATCTAATTTTTCTGACGAATGGCATAAATAAAGTTAAAAATAATTTAACGTTTGGTAAAATAATAAAAATAAGGCTTATATGAGTTAGCTATCATAATTGAATTACTTAGACTAAAATCTAAATAGATATTTAAATTTCTTTTATGGATATTTCGACAAAAACCAATAAAGAGAACTTATCTAACTGTTAAGCCGTATAGCTAATCAATAAATCTGGAAGAGTTTTTTAATGAATATTATTATTCGTGATGAGCAAGATAAAGATATTGAAGCGATAGAAAAACTAACAAAAGCAGCTTTTGAAAATGCTGAGCACACAAGTCATACCGAACATTTTATTGTTAATAGTTTAAGAACTCACGGTCAACTCATTATTTCTCTAGTGGCAATTGAAGATGGCTCTATTATTGGCCATGTTGCCATTTCACCCGTTCAAATAAGTTCAGGTGAAATAGGTTGGTATGGTTTAGGTCCTATTTCTGTTCACCCCGCTAAACAAGGTCGTGGTATTGGCTCACTCCTCATGAATAAATCATTGGAAAAATTAAAAAAACTCGAAGCACAAGGATGTGTTTTATTAGGTGATCCAAGCTATTACAACAGATTTGGTTTTAAAAATTATCCTGAGCTAATTCTGCCTGATGTACCGAGTGAGTATTTTCAAGCTCTAACTTTCTCCGGCAATATTCCAAAAGCGAATGTTGCATATCATGAGGCATTTAATGCGACACAATAATAGAAAGTTATTGTCTTTAAAAGAAAACTCCTAAAAGTAGGAGTTTTCTTTTTATTAAGATGAATACGATTTATGCAAATTAAACTGTTTTATTTAACTCGTTCAATCTGAAAAACTTCAATATCGGTAGGTTTAACTCTATGCTTATCTACCTCTCCCACCACACGGACTTTATCCCCTGCTTTTAACTGTAAAGGCTTCCATAAGTCATCATCGATATCAATAATGATGGAACCAGTTGCATCTTTGAGCTCAAAATGATCACCAGCAATATGCTTTACAATAGTTCCTGTTAAAGTTACCCCAGCTTCATCAGCTAAAGTTTTTATTTTAGATACTGCGACTACATTCTTTGTCGCTTCTTTTAATAAAGCAGCATCTGGTTTAGCCATCACAGCATTACTACCTAATAAAGCACATCCAGCCAATGCTGTTAAAAGTATTTTTTTCATTACAATTTCCTGTTTTATAATAGTCTTAGTTATATAAACAAATTCTTTTAAAGTTATAGATTTAGCTTTTGTGGTTTTTTGTATCTTATTAAAGGCTTTGTTTAAAAAGATAAATTAAAACACGGAATAATTTTATGAGTTCTACTGTTTAACTCTATTTTTCACTTAAAGTTTTTTGTTCAATTTACTCAAGAAAAAGTGTCCGTAAGTAAATTGAACTCATTTAAAAAATCACTTAATTTTTAAACAACAAGCTGTCCTAAATCCATTAAAACATTCATGGCTTCTGTCTCTTCTTCTGTTTGCATAACAATTATTCTGTCATAAGAAATTCCACCAATCTCAATATAAATTTTCGGATGTGGAAGTTGGGGAATATAGACTTTTAGCGGCTGATAAAGAGCAAGAAGATAACCAAATGAATCATAAGGATAATGGTCATTTTTTAATGACTTTTTTATCACGACATAATGGTTCAATATATTTAATATAAAACCATATTCATTTTCAGAGTGAAATTTAGCATCCATACCCACCTCCTTGATTCATTTATATTTTTATAATCAAATTTAAAGGTTAAATTTCTGAACTGATGATATTTAAACAAGTTATTTTAAATATAGAGTTCTATTTAAAATAATGAGTTTCAAATTTAAATATATTTAAAACCTAGTGTACTAGTCAACATATTTTGAACAGTGCCGTTAAAAATAAATATTTTGAGTTACAAATCACACTTTGGTATAAGAATAAAAGATATAAAAAAACCCATCTTACGACGGGCTTTAGAGATTTAACTAGGTTATGAATCCTTATCCATTGAATGTGGAGTCGTGGTTTTATCTTGCTGGTTTGTGTCGTTTTCACCTTGGCAAGCGCTCACACTTAAAGCAATAAAAGCAGCTAAACCTAAGGACGCTATAATTTTTGTCATGTTTCACCTCATGAATTGTTTAGATTAATGAGTTAATAAATACTTTTTATTAGTTTTACGATCAGCATAGGTTTCTAGGCTTTTTTGTAGATTTAACGCAAAAATGTAAAGCTATTTAGATATATCTTAAATTTCAAAACAAAATGTGCAAACAAATATAAGTAGTTCCCCAAAATGTTAAAATCAAACATTAACCGAATGCCGAAGTGTTTTGATGAGTAAGTCATATAAGTGATCTACAGCTTTTGATTCTAAAGATGCTCTACTTCGATAGACAGCGGCCTCCATCGGTTCTAAAGGTCCAAGGCCATGATCAGCCCCCAATATCGTTAAATGCTCGGGTGCACTACACTGTGTGAACACAGCAATTGCTAAACCACTTTCAACTGCTGCAATTTGGCCTGCTAAGCTTGAACTGTTATATACCACACGATAACGGCGTCCTTGTAATGCTAAGGAATTAATCGCACTCTTTTTTGCTTGGCTGGTACTTTCATAAACTGCAATTGGAAGTGGGTCTTCTCGCCAAAGCTCAAACTGTGGGGAGCCTACCCACACCATCGGTTCATGAAATAAAAGTGTGCCTTGACGAGCGTTATCTCTTGAAATTAATGCCAAATCTATATCCCCATTTTCTACCCGCGGTATTAACGAAGTAGATTGCTCACAGATCAACTCGATTTCAACTCCTCCATAACGTGGCGCAAAACGCTTCAGTACGGGCGTTAAATATTTCGCTGCATAATCATCGGGTACCCCAAGACGTATACGCCCTTTCAGTTCATCTCCGTGAAATGCCATTTGAGCTTCAGCATGCAAGTCAAGAATACGACGTGCATAACCTAAAAGTAGCTGCCCTTGCGACGTTAATTCAATTTGTCGATGTGTTCGTATTAAAAGTTGGCAATGTAGCGCTTCTTCTAGTTTTTTCAATTGCATGCTAACAGCAGACTGTGAGCGGTATAACTCAGGGGCTGCATTCGATAGTGAGCCTGTATCTACTACGGTGACAAAACACTTTAACCAATCGATCTGTAGGTTTTTTAAATTCATGAGGATTTATCTATTCGATTTTCAAATAGTATATAAAAGAATTATGCGCTTTTCTTTATTTGTTGTCTCTCTCATACTGAAATTAGAAGAAGTTAAACCAATTCATTTTTCTTAAAAAAGTTATCCATGAATTGCTTAATGACTAAATAAACCTTTAATCACTGTACTTAAAAATTATTTTATCACTTCGTATTTCTTAGATATTACGCACTAGGAGGAGGTTTTATGCGCCTAAATAAACAGCTGCTCGCATCACAAAGTGCGACATCTATTTTCGTTTTACTTTGGGGAAGTGCCGCGATTTTTACTCGATGGGGACTCGATAATGCCTCACCCATAGCATTATTAATTCTAAGATTTTCTATCGCTTTGATTGTTCTGTTGTTACTTGCGATTTTCAGAAAAAGGTTCTTACCCAAGCACGGAACTCGAAAGCAAGTTTTACTGACTGGATTGCTCATGATTGCAGGTTATTCAATCTGTTATTTCAAAGCGATGGCTCACGGGGTTACTCCTGGTTTAATGGCAACAATCATGGGAATACAGCCAATCTTGACGCTTTGTCTTCTAGAAAAGAATTTACAAAAAGAAAGATTATTAGGGCTATTTATTGCTTTAGCCGGACTCATCCTTTTAGTGTGGAAAAGTCTGACTATATCTTTTATCGCTCCAATTGGCATATGCTTTGCCTTGGCTGCACTGATCTGTATAACGTTTGGCGCCATCATGCAAAAGAATATTCAACAAGCTCCAACTGATATCTTACCGCTCCAATATGTAGTCAGTCTTGTCGTTTGCTTATTTATAGTTCCGTTTGAACATTTTGAAATAATGTGGAATTCACAACTCATTATTTCGGTGTTATTTCTTGGAATTTTAATTTCTGTAGTTGCTCAACTTTTACTTTACCGGCTTCTAAGTCAGGGCAATATTGTAAATGTTACAAGCTTGTTTTATTTAGTCCCTGTGGTTACTGCAATTTTAGATTTTCTAATTTTGAAAAATAAGTTGCCACTGGCAGGTTTAATTGGAATGATGGCAATTTTAATAGGCTTAATGCTTGTATTTAAAAAGAAATAAATCATTTAAAATTTAGTCTAAAACCCTCGGGTGAGGGCTTTAGAAGGATTGAAAACTAGTCTAAATTTTTCCAATCTTTGCCGATTTGAGCGAGTGCGGGAAGTTCATCACTGTTAAACACATTAGAATTGCGATCAATAGCAAATCGATAGATGGGTACAGAATCAGCTTCTATTTTTTTATAGAAGCTAAAATTTTCAGTAATATGATAATTGCCAGCTTCTGTAGATTTTACAGCCGCTCCTGATGGGATATGGATATAACTTTCACATTCCACTTCAACATTATTTCCGTCAAGATCTTGGTAGGAAAATTTCATATTCTCATCCTTTTTAACTTTTTATGATTGAGAAAAACTTAACATGCTACCTGACTAAATAATGGAAACTTTTTTCAACTAATTGTTTAAGTGTGTATATTTAGTTAAAACCAAAAAAGTTATTTAAGATAAAAATCCTATCCAAATGCTGCGGTCCTCAATCACAATCCCAAAGCTTTAAAAGCCCGCTCATCCAGTTCTTTAAGCTCCTCAAGTGTATATAATCGCCCTTCTGGATCAAAAAACTTATCAAAATCGAATTCCCCTTCTTTATATAGTTGATACCTTTTAGGTCCTAGCCACTCTTTTTGAAAGAAATCATCTGTCAATTTAAAAAATTCTTTAAAAGAAGTATTTGCATCTAATTGACCAGTTAATTGTTCACGTTCACTTTTAGGAATATCCTTAAATTTTCTTTCATCCATAATGAAAGCTCGGCTGCCTACGAGCTGACCATCTTCATGTGTTGGAATTAAAATACTACGACAATGAGGATGTAGAGGAGGAACTTTCTTTGTAGGATCATTGATGGTCCAGACACTACTATCAAGTGCAGCACACACTTTAGAGGTTCTTCCATCAAGGACACTTACAAATCTGACATATTCAAACTTTAACTGTTTATAGCTATTTAAATAGGCCTGATTGGATATATGGCTTCGAATTGTACGTACAGTTCGTTCAATATCTGCCTTTGTGCTATTTAATAGTCCATCTTCATATTTAAGGCGTTTAGTACCCTGAATCCTTTGAATAATTTGTTGATTTGTGGCTCCAGTATTAAGGCCATCCCGAATTGCATATTCGACACGTTGACGCGCCACCTCTACAATTTTCAAGAGCAACTCATCTACCAATGCGCCACCTGCTAAAGGAACACGTTTAGCAGCTTTATAGAGCTGTTCACCTTTTAACTCTTTATGTTTACCACCAAAAATTTTTGACATATATCTGGCTTCATAGACAGCCAATGCCACAGCAGAGACGGTAAACGTATCAATGAGTGCATCATTCGTTACATTAAACCATTGAGAAATTAGTGCACGTATCTCTTTTAATGGAGCTGTTGAGTAAAGCCCACCTGCTAGCGCTGTTTTTTCCTTTTCATTTAGTCCATCTAACAAATTACTTAACTTGGTAAGCATGTTAACCGTTTCGGAATTAAATAAATTAAGAAGCTCATTGACCGATCTTGAGGATGCTCGATATAGATAAGCCTGATGTTGAGTCAGAACATCAAAAAGTGATTTCTGGTGAAGATTAACCATAAATTACCTCTACAGAAGTGCCTTTTTTGTTATTTTCTATTTGCCCGTCTTCCCTTACATATTCGTTATTTATTAATATTTTCAGTATCTCTAGAAGAAGTTATGACTAACAAGTGTAGCTACGTAAAGTTATTTAGCTAACAGCTCATCCTTGTAATTTATGTCTTTATAAAATTGTTTGATGCCTAGACTAAATAGAGTCATTCATACTGAGTAACACAGCATTACTCGGAATATTTTTAAGTATTTTCTTTTGTTGTTTTCGCCATTCTTTATGAAATTTTTTATCAGATTGTTCGGAAAAACTGTCTCTATGCTTTTGACAATCAGTATCTTCTAAATTTGCTGATTGTATACATGGCCAATTGTTTAATTGAGGTGTCAAAACCGCATTACTCATCAATGAGAGTTCTTCTAATCTAATCAAATTCATATTTACTTCCTTGCTTACATCCGCCCTGATTCTTCAAAATGTTCACTCCAAACGTTATTTGAATCATTTAACCGCTATTGCTTCGTTCCCAAAGCCAATCTAATCGGGGCTTACACACAAATACCACACACTCCAGAATACAAAGTGCAAGTTTTGTGTCTTGGTTTACTATTGATGTAACTTGCTATATGCCTCAATAAATTAAGTACAAATAGAATAAGTAAGCTATTTAAAGGTTTTCTTCTCTACTCCCCTAAATTCAGTTATACTGTTCTTAGTATGAGATGAGCCTTATATAGTTCATTGGTAGATCAATGAATGACTAAGCCCTTCGCTTTCGAGCAAGGGCTTTTTTAATGCGTATATTCTGAAAAATTTAATTTTAGCTGACTCAGCAATTCAAGCCTCAGTTTGCCTTTACAGAGCAGGTCTGTTAGATTGGTCTTGTTCATCAACTCCTATTGTCGATGAATACTGAAGCCTGATTCGTAGCATCAGGCTTTTTTTATGCCTAAAATTTTATAGATATTGTTCTTTAACTTAATTTCATCTTCTGGCGTCATAATCTAAAAATAGCTGAACTATCTTGCTTTTAACCAAGTACCTACTTCTTTTAGCACCTCAACCAAGCCGTTTAATTTCTTGCCATCTTCAGTTAAAGAATACTCAACTTTAACAGGAACTTCCGCAAAAACTTCCCTATTAATAAATCCTTCTTCTTCGAGAAAACGCAATTCCAAAGTTAACATTCTTTGAGAAATATTAGGAATGGCACGTCTTAACTCATTGAAACGCATAGGTCGTTCGATGAGAAATGAAATAATTAACATTCTCCAACGACCACCCAATACAGTCATTGCTTCTTCTACAGAACAGCCAGAAATATTATCTTTCATTGATGATATAGGTATAAAAAATATACCTATATAACAAAATAGTGCCTAATTTACAATCTATACCTAGTGATAAATAATAGATTTTTATCACGCAAATGCTGGCCTATATTATGGAATATAAAGAAGTTGCAAAAAAAACGATTAATCATTTGTACTCTGCACATGCCTCAATTCGAAGCTCTGGAATTGATCCACAATTAATAGCTTTAGCTGAGTTATATGTGTCACAAATTAACGGCTGTGCTTACTGCTGTGCTTTTCATGCACAGGAATTAAGAGACATGGGTATGAGCCAAGAAGTTATTGATAAAATTCCGGGCTATAAATATTCGAATGTCTTTTCTAAGAAACAACTGATTGCACTCGAACTTGCAGAAGCAGTCACTTTTTTATCTGAAAAAATTGAAACTGTAAAAGCTCACTTAGCAGAGTATTTCAGTGAAAGAGAGATTGTAGAGTTAACGACTAGCATTTCACTCATGGGAGCATTAAACAGGCTTAGAATTACCTTAGGGGATAAAGCTTAATTCATTAAAGCTATGGAGATGAAAATAATTTCTTTTCCATGGCACGCCGTCTCACCAATCCCGGTAAACGCTTACCTCCTGCGTTTACCCATACATCAAACTGATTCGCAGCCTCTTTGTAATCACCTGAATTTAATTTTTTTAGTAAGGTCGAGTTTTTAAAAGCACCCGTCCCAATGTTGTAGGTTAGAGATACTAATGCATCGAATTGATTTTGCGTTAAAGGAACTTTTACAGCGTTATTTACGGCATGTTCAAATATTTTTAAATCATGCTGCATATAAGCCTTGGCCTGCTCAAGGGTACATGTGTCACCTTTTTGAACGCTCACACCATTGGGATATCTTGTTGTACCATAACCGATACTCCACACGCCTACTCCATCATCATAAGCACTGAGTCTTAGTCCTTCAAAATTACAAATGTGGTTTATACCGACCTGACTAAGAGACATCTCATCAACAGCGAAACCAACTTCTTCAGTGCCGTTATCAGTTGCTGTAGCAATGAGACTATTATTAGCATCACTTGACCGAGACATACCAGTAAAAAATTTGTGAAGATAATCCAATATTTTTTGCATTTAACCCTCTGTCATATTACTTTTTCTCTGTAACCCAAAGCGTAATATACCCTTGAACTACAGGCTGTCCATCTGCTCTATAGGCATTTACTTTTATTTGTATATCGCCAACTTTCCATTCTTCATCAATTGTTGCGACGACTTTAATATCAGAATCGGCTTTGGCAACATAATTTACGGTCATGCCTTTAGGTAGCCATCTTAAATGTTGAGGAATAGATGCTTCCGTTAGTACACCCATAACAAATTCTAATCCATTACATATGGCAATAACGTGAACTGTTCCTATGTGATTTTCGACTGATTTATTCTTTTTGATGAAAGCTTCGCACATGTCAGCATCTAGCTTTTGAATAACCGGATTTACCGTTTGAAAATATGGAGCAACGCGGCTAACAACTTTTGACAATAACGTTAATCCACCTGGTATTCCTTTTAAAGTTCTAAAAGCGAGCAAAACGTCATTAATTGGTGGTACAACGTTATGTTTGATTTTGTTGGCAAATTTATAAATATAATTACTCATAGTTTTACTTCTGGCTGAGAATAAGAATTTAATAAATATATAGCCTTATATCTCTAGACTCATTGCTTAACTCTCATTTTTTTAAGTCATTGATGATAATTTTTGAATAACATTTAGATTTTTTTTGTTCAACCAAATATGCTAAAAATTAAAATGCCCAATATTGAATTGGGCTATGGATTACTCTTCAACTTCTATCGGATCACCATCTTCAGGGCGAATATGCCGCTCACCATCATCGGCCGGATCTACACTAGAGCCATCTTTGGTAATAGTGTTATATAACTCATCCTCTTTTTTATCATCGATAAATTCTTCATCTGCAAAATCAAGAGGTTCTTCATCATCGTCAAAATTTAAGGGTTTTTCTTCATCAATCATGAGATTTATCCTTTACTTAACTTGTGTTATTCCATGCTTAAATAATTGAAAGATACATTCAATCCTAAACATTCACCATTTGTGTAACAGACACTTTAAGATACATTTGCTAAAAAACCGCCATAAAAGGCGGTTTATAAATCTTATACATTTTAAGAGGGCAATTTATTATTTTTAAGATAATCATCTGATTTAAAATAATTAACAATCATTTCTGCATTTTCTTCTTTTTCAGGTAAAGTGGTTACTGGAATACTTTCATTTCCCAGACTAAAACCTTGAGGCACTAACTGTGAAATTGGCGGAAATTTAGGTTTTCCACCCTCAGTGATCCTTTCAATAAATCCCGCTAACCATAAAATAAATTCCCCTTCATTTTCAAATTTAGGTATAAGACTAAAATCAATTTTTACTGAGCATTGCTCAGTAGGTTTGGTTAAGCAGTCTTCAAAATTAATAAAGTTATACTTTAATTTAAATTCAGTCCCTTTTATGGTATTACGAATTAGACCGACCAAACAATTTAAGTTCTCTATCATGTCATCAGAAAACAAGTTGTCATTTTTAATTTTTTTATAAACCTTATCCGCTATAGCTAGATATTTTGGCATCATAACCTCCTATCTTCTTATGAGTATATTCATATACTTTTTTAATCTATAATTTTTTTATGTAATATAGGGTAAAACTCATAAACCTAATGTAAAAAGTATAGGTACTTTGCAAGTTAACATTAAAATCAATCACACTTTAAACACTAAAATGCAAAATAAATCACATTAATTCCCATATAAAAAGTCTTTTTTGAAAAATTTACTTTCAATCTTTGCTATAAATTATTAATAATTTTTGCTCAATAAAATTTTTTAATTTTTATTATTTTCTAGATGATTCAAAATACTACTAATTTTTAGAAGTAAATAACCAAACAACAGTCCATTAAATATAATAAAAAGACCTATGGTAATCATTTCTGTAGACCATACTTGAATAATGTCTAAATTATCATTTCTTGTTTCAACTTGCCCATATGACAAAATAAAGGCTATTCCTAAAACAATTCCGAATAAAATTATGCACCACGCTACGACTTTAGTAGCTTTACTCTCGCTATGAGATTTCATTACTTCACTCATATATTTTCTAGACATTTTTATAAATTCACTTATTTTTTATAATGATTTTTACTCTTTTAAAGTTTTCTTTATGTTACCTTTTGATAGTAATGTAATTAATTTTTATATTTTTTTAATTTATAAATAATATGTCTTATTTTCTAACTACACTGAAATGTTAGCTTGCTACTTTTGAAGTTGAATTTAGCTCTTAAAGATCACTTCAACGCAGCTAAAACCTAATATATCAAAGCTATAAATAACCAAAGAGCAAATTTAATTTCCCTTAAAAATTATAAATTGCTCTCAGTGTTTAAACATAACTGACTTATTTTGCTTGAAATTTCATATTGAATTTTCTTGCTTGCTTTCTTGCCTCAGGATTAGAGGGTAAAACAAATGGACTTGCACGCCATATCGCTTTTTCAATACTTGTTTTAAATTTTTGCTCTTCTTTATCTAAAAAGATAATTTGCTCAATTTCACCACTATCCGTTAAAAAGACTTTTACACTTGCACTCATGCCTGTAGAAGACTTTGGAATATCCCATATTTTATAAATTTTCTTTTGATATTGTTTTTTATATTTCTCAGCTTCTGAGGTAATTTTAGTATCAGTCACTTGAACAGGAGTAGTTTGTTTATGACCTGTATTACACCCAACTAACAAAAATAAAGAAGCAATAATAGTAAAAATTTTCATATAAAGTACCTTTTTTCAATCATTAAAATTTAACAGTTTAAAATTTAAAAAACTACCTAAAGGTGATATCGATTATTGATTACGTTGAGTCAGCAAAGGTGTTAAGCCACCTTTGCTCATCCTTTTGTTAATTTACTAATTGGTTTGCTTTAAAAAGCAATTTCATAACGGAAATTCATATTGGAATTTTCCGGCATATTATAGATATCTTGATCAGTAAAAAGTCCATGATCTGGTGTTTTAAAACTACTAAATGCTTTATTGACTGGAACAACTGGAGGTTTATTTAAATAATTTTCTTGAGAATTATATGTTGATGAGGCACAACCAACTAGCCCAAAACCCAATAAAGAAATAATTAAAAATGTCTTCATAAATTCCGCCCACTTTTATAAAAACCAAACAATCTAGCAAATTAAATAACGATTGTCACATCAGAATAGTTTAGATTTACTTAATAATTAAGTACTTACAAGCCTTTTGATAAATAATAAATTATTGATAGATAAATATTAAATTAGATAATAGACAGGTGCTTTGAATTGAACATTTTTTTAATTTAAATCTTAATATTTATCTGAAGTCATCAATAGAGCTTCATATACAGCACTATATATCCCTTGGTTATTTACCAATTGATCATCTGGTCTAAAAAACGGCCCCAAAATTCCAAATTTTAATGTTACAATACAGTGATTTACTCAATTTCAATTGGACTTCCAAAGAAATGAATAGATTTTTATTAACTTTTTTATTTTTAAATATTGGGCTTTTTTCTTCTTCCGCATTTGCTGAAACAAACACATTTCAAACGAAACAAGAATATAACCGCCCTAAATTTAATCAGCATAAAAGCATGCTTGAAGTGAACGCAAACTCTCAAGATCAAAAGCTGAGTGAACAACAAAATGTAGATTTTTTTGAAATTGCAAAACAATATCAAGAAAATGAAACGAGACCTTCCTCTTTTACTGATGACACAGTAAATATGAGTGATCATGAGCGTAGTCTTTATTACATTAGACATCATGATAATGTGGGTATTCAAAGAGAAATTCGTGGCCAACAATTTAGATCGCTCAAACAACAGCGAGATAAAGGTGTGATTTCTAATGATGCCTATAAAGAAAAAGTCTATAAAATTTTAGAAAAACCTACTTTTAGGTAGATTCAAAGCCCTCTTAGGAGGGCTTTTTAAATTTTACTTTGCAGCTTGTGGAGTATTTCTAAAACTAATCGCCATACGGTTATATGCATTCATCAAACTAATCGCTATCGTCAAATCAACCAGTTCTTTTTCCTCAAATACAGAATGAGCAAGTTGATAAACATCGTCAGGTACACCAGTCGTAGACACTTTAGTTACTGACTCTGCCCAAGCTAAAGCTGCTCTTTCTCTTTCATCAAAGAGATGACCACCCTCTTGCCAAGCTTGAACTAAAGCAAGTTTCTCAATTGCTACCCCTTTCTTGATTAAGTCTCTGGTATGCATATCCAAACAATATGCACAGTTATTAATCTGCGATATCCGTAGATAAACCAATTCAACTAAGTCTGTTGGTAAACCGCTTTGCATGACATAGCTATAGACACCACCTAGAGCTTTAACCCCTGCTGGAGCGACCTGATTATAATCAATACGTTGAACCATAATAGACACCTATTCACTTTCTATTTTACTGGGGTAACTAATTCTTTATCGTCAGTATCGACAACAAATACTGCTAATAACTTTGCTGGTTTAGTCTTACTTACATTACGACTAATAGAATGAACCGCTCCTGGTTCTTCAAACCAGCTCTGACCAGCCTGATAAATTTTCGGCTTCTCATTATTCACCTTAGACTCAATGCTGCCTTCCACTACATATGCATATATAAAAGATGACTTCGCATGAGTGTGAGGAATTGAAGCCCCGCCTGGTGGATAATCAACTTCTAAAGCAATAAGAGATTTGCCCGGTATATTAGGAATTGTGTGTTCAAAATTAGGTGTAACTTTTTCAACTAATTCATGTGCCATAGAGGGTGTAATACTCACAAGCATTAGACCTAAACTTAAAAAGAATCTTTTTTTGATCATTTCCATTTCAAATTAAACCTACACAAAGTTAGGGAGTTGTTTTTATTTTATAGATCCGTAGTATAAATTCATGAACCAAAAATGTACTAAAAGGCTGTACCACGCATGTACCAACAGCTCAAAATTAAATTAGATCGCCAATTAAAGACCCCCTTAGCAGAACAAATACGCCTTGGGATTGAACAAGCCATTATTTCTGGAACTCTACAACAAGGTGATCGTTTACCGTCATGGATAGATTTGGCTAGTCAACTTGGCGTTTCTAGAGGTACTGTAAAAGTTGCCTATGAAAGACTTGCCGATGGTCAATTTATTATTGCTTCTAGATCACAAGGTACACGTGTTGCCTACCAAACAGTTAAATTACCCTCTACTCAAGATAGTCATAAAAATAGTTCGTTTACACAGATGTACTTAGATATGACATCTGTGCAGGGGATTTTTCAATTAGGTATTCCCGCAAAGGAAATTTTTCCTGCAAAATTATTTGCAAAAATCAGATCTAGATCTGTACGTAATGAATCGAGTGGTTGGCCCAATTATCCTGACCCGCGAGGAGAATATGCTCTTCGCCGAGAAATTGCTGCTTATTTAGCTTTATCGAGAGGAATTCAATGTACTCCTGATCAAGTATTTATTACTTCAGGTTTTTCGGGTGGGCTTGGTCTTACATTACATGTTTTAGGATTAGCAGGAAAAAAAGCTTGGGTTGAAGATCCCGGTTTTCCTTTTTCTAAGCATGCCCTTGAAGTAGGAAGAATGGAGTTATGCCCAATTCCCGTCGATCAAGATGGGATCGACGTAGAGTTCGCAATAAAAAATGCACCCCATGCTTCTCTTGCATTAGTTACGCCCGGACAGCAAGCACCTTTAGGGATGTCCCTTTCTTTAACTAGACGATTAAAGCTACTAGATTGGGCTAACCAAAACAAAAGCTGGATTATTGAAGATGATTATTTAGGAGAATTACAATTAGATGGCCGAGCAGCACCTGCTTTATTTTCATTAGATACGACAGGAAGAGTGATTCACTTAGGAAGCTTTAGTAAAACAATCAGCCCCAAATTACGGATTGGTTTTGCAGTTGTGCCTTTTCATATGATTAATGACTTTGCAGAAACTACAGCCACTTTAGTACCCGCTCCCTCTCCATCTTTACAACTTTCGATTCAAGAGTTTATGCATGAAGGTCATTTTTTAAGACATTTAAGACGGACAAAAAGAACTTATAGCGCTCAGCGAGATGAATTAATAAAGTGTTTAAACCAATTTAATCTACAAACTTCTACCGCAGGTTTATCAGTTCTTATTGACTTACCTTGTTCTTTATCTGATCAAAAAATTGCTCGTGAAGCATTAGCTTTTAATCTGGCTCCTGTTCCATTATCACTCTGGTATCAAGACCCTAAAAATGTTGTTTCAGGTTTAATGTTAGGTGTTGCAACCACACCTATATCAAAAGTAAATCAGTCATGTGAAAAATTAGTGGAAATCATAGAACAACATAAAGTTTCCTAATAAAAATCTTTAAAGTTTAATTGCACAATCAATAGGCTTTTTACACTAATTTTTATTCGTATGAATTCGTACTTTAATATGATTCATCCCATAGTTTGATTTGGAAAAATGGGCTTCTAACTTTTTTATTTTAATCAAGAATTTTTACTTTTTATCATAATACTTTTTGTACCAAATGGTTTACAATTAGGACTAATATCATTGGTTTTCAAATAGATTTTTTTACCCACTACTAAAAAAGCCTTATTAATCAATTTAAGTGTAAATAAGCCATTAGCAGAGGAACTAAATGGATTATCATCAAGAGTTAATTGAAAATGGTTTATCAGCTACCTCTTCGCGTGTTGCTATTTTCCGTTTTTTACATGAGAACGATAAGGGAATAACTGCAGAAGAAATATATCTGTTATCCCAAAAGAAAAACCTAAAAATTAGTCTGGCCACTACATATCGTACTTTAGCGGAACTTGAACATAGAAAACTAATTAAAAGAGTTGTTTTGGGTAAAAGTAACAGAGGAATTTATAGACCAGCCTCTAATAAAATTAGTTTAAATCTGATTAATACAAAAACCGGGAAATCTCATCCTTTCGAATATGATGAAAAAATAGAAGAACTATTAGAATGTTTATTGAAAAAAATTGATGAAAAGGCATTAAATATTGAAGTAAATGTTTATAAGTAGCGTATCAAATAATTTACGCTACTTAATCACTTTTGTTGTTATTTAAATCTCAGCCCACTTACGAATTAAGTTGTGATAAGTATTTGTTAAGTTCAACACTTCTTTGTGATCATCACCTAGTTGCATACGTAAGTTTTGAATAGTTTGATCTAGGTTAAATAACATATGTCGCTCTGCGTCATCACGAATCATACTCTGTACCCAGAAAAAAGATGCTATACGACAGCCTGAAGTAATAGCGGTCACTTCATGTAGACTAGTAGATGGATACAAAATCATATCACCAGCAGGCAATTTAATTTCGTGATATCCGTAAGTATCTTCAACTACGAGTTCCCCTCCTTCATACTCTTCTGGCTCGCTTAAAAAAACCGTACAAGATAAATCTGTTCTTAAACGCTGATTACTACCACGTATTAGCCGTATTGAATTATCTACATGAAAGCCAAAAGACTCATGATTTTCATAGCGATTAAATAAAGGCGGTATGATATTCAGTGGAATTGCAGCAGATAGGAATAATGGATGTTTTCCTAAAGCATCAAGAATAATATTACTCAGTTGATGGGTTAGAGGATGATCTTCAGACAATTGTTGATTATGTTTTACTGTAGCTGAAAGTGTACCAGCAGTGACTTTCCCATTAACCCATTCTACCTTGTCCATTTCTTGACGGAAAAACTGGACTTGCTCTTTACTAAGTACATTAGGAATATGGTGAATCACGGCGATACCTTTAAAAATAGCCTCAAATTGAGGCTATTTTAGATTACTTTTTTAGACTAATAAATTTTTAAACTTATTAGTATTTGAAGTTAACTGATAATACTGCACTACGTCCTTCTGCTTCAGTTGCATAGTGTGAAGCATAGGCTTTAGTAAAGTAACGCTTATCAGAAAGGTTATTTAAGTTTAGTTGCAAATTAACATTCTTGTTAACGTCATAACGAGCCATTGCGTCATAGCGAACATATGATGGAACCCATTTTGTATTAGCTGCATCACCATATACTTTGTCAGCATAGAAAGCGCCAGCGCCTACAGTAACTTGTGGCAATACTTTATATGTAGTCCACAAAGTTGCTGAATTTTTAGGTACGTTTGGAAGTTGCTTACCTTTAGCTGCATTTTCAGGAGTACATACACCAGCACGGCTACAACTTGGTCCTGGATCAGTATTTTCACTATCTAAGTAGGTGTAACCTGCGCTCACAGCCCATTTATCAGTAATATTTCCGTTTGCTGAAAGTTCAATACCGTCAACTTTACTATCGCCGCCATTCGTATAATGGCTTGAGTCAACTTGAATACGTGTATTTTGTTTCTCTGTACGGAAAATGGCAGCAGTTAAATTAAGTTTTTCGTTTAGAACGTTCCACTTTGTACCCAATTCAATGGTTTGGCTTTCTTCTGGTTTAAGGTCCATATAAGCTTGACCGATTGACTCAGATCCATCACCGCCATCAACACCTACAGGGTTAGCAGAAGTTGCATAACTTGCATAAATACTACCATTTTCAGTAGGTTTGAAAGTTACACCTGCATTATAAGTAACAAAATCTTTATTACTCTCGATTTTAGCGCCAGTGGCATTTGTAACCTGTTCGGTATCAAACTTGTCCCAACGAACACCTAAATCAAGTAACCATTGAGGATTAAACTCAATATTATCTAATAAATAGACAGAAGTATTTTTTGTAGTCGTTGTCGTAGTTGCTTTATTGGCAATACGACCACCTAACCACGCATCTTTAGAATTAGGATTAGTTAATGAAGTACACCACGCATCATTAATAGCACAGTCACTATTAAAACCGCCCGTTGTAGAACCTACATACCCCGGATATGTTGTCGTGTAGCTACCTTTATCTGACTCTTGATCACTGTATTCTGCACCGACATTAAAGCTATGCTTGATAGCTCCAGTATTAAACTTACCTCTTAAAGATAATTGATCGGTGAAAATATCAGTGTCAGTAATTCGAGAGTTAATACGGCGCCAAACTTTACCGTTTGCTACATTACCTTTTGAATCATCTGGCTGAGTCCAAAGGTAATCATTTTTTGATTTGCTGTAGAGTACGGTGTTAGCAAGAGTAAGATTTTCATTTAAATCATGCTCTACTTTAAAAGTACCAATATGATTTTCTTGTTTTTGGAAATCACGACCTTTTAAACCATAATAAATACCTTGTTTAACATCAACAGGCTTACCAACAGTTGTCTTTTTAGCCGTATCGTAATTATATGGAACACCTGAATCTGGAGTGTCATCAGATCTTAAGTAGTAATAACTTAAAGTTGCACGTGTTGGTGTATCCAATCCAAATGTAATGCTAGGTGCGATACCTACTCGCTTGTATTCAGCGCCATCGCTTTGACCCGCTTTTTCATTTTTATGCCCCATAAGAACAACGCGACCAGCAGTACCATTACCGAAGTCTTTATTACCATCTAATGTGATACGTTGATAATTATCAGTACCTGCTTGTACAGAGCCTTCTAAAAAGTCACCTTTTTTAGCAACTTTAGAAATCATATTAATGCTACCGCCAACAGAACCTGCACCACCCATAGAAGAAGCAGACCCCTTAGTCACTTCAACTTGCTCGATAGCAAACATTTCACGGTTTTGTGAAGATGAGTTACGAATACCATCAACGTACATCGAACTTTCTGAATTGTAACCACGAATAAATGGGCGATCTCCATTCGGGTTACCGCCTTCTCCTGCACCTAAGGTAATGCCTGGTACAGTACGAAGTGCGTCACTTAATGTATTTACTTTGATATCTTCAATAAGTTGTTTTGAAATTACTGAAACTGATTTTGGTGTATTTAATAGAGGTGCGACAAATTTAGAGTTAGCCGATTTATCAACTTTAAGGCTCTGTGCAACCTCTGCATCTGCTTGAACATGAATTAATGGAAGCGCTACAGAATTTTCCTGAGCGGCCATTGCAGTTGTAGCTACAATTGATAATGAAGAAGCTATTGCTGATTTAGCAATCTTCTTGCGAGACTTAATAAATTCCATATATATTTTGTGTGTTCATGTAAATATTAGCGCGAATAATAATGATTATTGATTATTAAAACAATAATTTAATATAAAAATCCTATAACAAATGTTCAATAAAAATTAATAATTATTTGATTTTAATTAAAAATATTTATGAAATTATTTTCAATTTCACACAAATAGCCTTTAAACTCAACTTATTACCTGTTTATCTTCATTAAGTTTGTAATAGTATACTTTTGATCTCACCACTACTTTTATACTTACTGTGTCTTTAAATAGAAATTATATGTGGCTGTACATAAGAGGGCTTCGATCTTTTAACAGCCAATCTCTAGCTAGAATCTTATTATTTATATCTAAATCATAGTCAGCTCTTTGAAATTATTATCAAAATTAACCTTTTAGAAAAAGTTTAAAATTCTTAGAAAAAAACATGAACCATTTTATAAAATTTTGTTACTTTTTCGCTATAATGATTATAATTATCGTTTAGGATTTCGATACATCAACATGGACCGCTCATCTGCTCTTTCACTCCCAAATTTTAAGTTCAAAGTTTCTACACTTAGCTATGCAATCGGAATTGCGTGTACTTATTTAGCACTTCCTGCTCATGCTGAAGATACAACTACCAGTGCATTACCGACCATCACCATTAAGGCACAAGGTAACTGGTTAGAAGAAGCTAATGCTGAAACCGTTCACAAACATGCTGGCGCTCGAACTATTGTTGACCGCAAACGTTTGGATGAAACAGCTGCAACTTCAATTCGAGAAGCATTAAAACAAATTCCTGGAGTTCAAGCTCAAGATAGCAGCGGAACAGGTGGTAGTGATGTTTCACTCAATATTGGTGTCCGTGGTCTAGCATCTCGCCTATCACCTCGTTCAACAGTTTTAGTAGACGGCGTTCCGCTTTCATTTGCGCCTTATGGTCAGCCACAATTATCTTTAGCTCCTGTTTCAATTGGTAATATTGAGTCAGTTGACGTCGTCCGTGGTGCGGGATCGGTTCGTTTTGGACCTCAAAACGTAGGCGGAATTATTAACTTTGCCACTCGTTCAATTCCTCAAGATTTTAGTGGAACTGTTAGCCTAACTTCAGAATATGCCTCTGGCACTGACCAAGTAAAGCTCAGCCCTAATCTATTTGTGGGTGGAACTTTAGATAATGGCTTAGGTCTTGCTCTGTTATATTCAGGGACTAAAGGTAACGGTTATCGAGAAGCAAATAACAAGATTGATATCGATGATGTAATGTTAAAGTCTGCTTATCAATTTAATGATAAAGACTCGGTTGCTTTAAATCTGCATCACTATGAAGGTCGCGGCGAAATGCCAGAGGGTTTAACTCAGGCGCAATATGCTGAAAACCCATATCAGTCTTCTGGTGAAAAAAACTATTTTGCAGGTCGTCGTACAGATGTCTCTTTACGTTATAACCATAAAGATGAAAAAAATAACTTCGAAGTTCTGAGTTACTACATCGACTCTTTCCGTACAAGTAATCTTGAAACTACTTTAGCGAGTGGTGACAAGCGTCTCGACTCTGCTCCACGTGATTATAAAGTCTATGCAATTGAACCGCGTTACTCTCGTATTTATCAACTAGGTAATACTCAAAATGAAGTAACGGTAGGCTATCGTTACTTAAAAGAAGAAAGCTCTGAGTTTGCTGGGCGTACTGCTTCTTATGCTGCTGGTTCATCAGCCCCAGATTTTGCTCCACGTAGTAGCAGCGAAGGCGGCACCAAAGCGCATGCGGTATATATCGACAACCGTATGGAACTCGGCCGCTGGACCATCACACCGGGCGTACGTTTCGAATCAATCGAAACTCATAATAGCTTCACTGGTTATGATAAAAATGGGCTAGCGAATACGGTTCATCCAAAAATTGATTCAGACGAATTTTTACCAAGTTTATCTGTAATGTACTCGGCAAATGAAAACTGGAATATATTTGCAAACGCAGGTGTATCTTTCGGGCCACAGCAATACAGCCAACTAGCACGTCTTGAAGGAACCACTGCGACTGCTACAACCGATGGCTTACATCCTGAAAAGTCTAATAACTATGAAATTGGAACTAAATATCTAGGTAATGGGTTAAACGCCGAAATTACGGTGTTCTACCTAGACTTTGATAAAGAGCTTTCATTAGTACGTGATGCTGGAAATAACGGAATCTGGACAGATTTAGGTGCAACTAGCCATAAAGGTGTCGAAACAGGTATTAGTTATGATTTCGGTCATTTAACAGATGCGTTAGAAGGCTTAAAAGTATATGGAAACTATACTTTTACCAAAGCAGTTGCTGAAGCGGGTCAATTTAAAGATAAAGACCTACCGTTTTACTCACGCCATGTCGGTAATGTTGGGTTAGGTTATACCTTAGATAAATGGTCTTTAAATGCCGATATGTTTGCTCAGTCTAAGCAGCATTCACCCGATGTTCCTGATAGTGATGTCTATCAAACAGAAGAAACTGCAGATGGCAAATACGGAGATATTCCGGGTTACACCACTTTTGCGCTACGTACCTCTTATGACTTAAGTTCACAAGTTAAAGGTTTAAAAATCGCTGGTGGAATTAAGAACGTTTTTGATAAGCAATATTTTACTCGCTCAACAGACTCTACGGGCGGTAAGTATGTAGGCCAGCCACGTACGTTCTATCTTCAAACATCTTTTGACTTTTAAAACTCAATTAAGTTAAAAAAAGCCCTCTTCGGAGGGCTTTTGTATAAGTTAAACGCTAAAATATTAATCAACCTAAGTAAGTGTCGACATAAAATATTCTAATAATTTATCTCTTTCATCGATCTTATTTGCACTTAAAAGCTGCACCATTGCCCCATCAATCACAAACAAAAACATATAGGCATCTTCAACTGTAGCGGTAACTTTTACAGTTAAAAGTAATTTATAAATTTCTTGAACAAACCAAGTCCGATAGTCGCTAACGACTTTGTAAGCTACGGGATAAAGCTTTTCAATTTCAAAAATGGCTTTAAATGGCAGCCGATAAAAGCCCTCTAAGTTTGCATGTAAAAAGTAGATTTTCTTAAGTTTATCGAATGCCATGAGTTCACGGTACGAGTGAATGATAGAAAACACCTCATGTTTTAATGCATCTGTTTGAAAAGTTAAGCTCATCTGAATGAGCCTTTGTTTGGAATGAAAATAGTTATAAAAAGTGGCTTTAGGAATTTTGGCTTCCTCAACAATTCGATCGACCCCGATGTAAAACCCATGTTGATTAAATAAATCTTTTGCCGCGTGGAGCACGCGAAGTGCTCTAAATGATGCTTCTAAATTTGGCATTTTTATACCGTTTAAAATATTTTTTTGTTGTATGTAAAAGAGATAGAAATGCCGTCACTCTTAAATTGAGCGCTAAAAACAGGCATGCAAAAGCCGCACGAAAAAGGTGTGCTCGCCTATCTCAGGTTTATTGTTGCTATGATTTTTAGTCGTAACGATTCTTAAGGCGTAGAAAACCTTGTGTTGATTAAACCTTTTAAAGACCGTTTACATGAGACAAATAGAAAGACTTTAGCAAAGGCCAATAAAGAAAAAGAATTAGTACGCATAGCGGACTCCTAGATGAAATAGAAGTTCTGCCAAATCACTGCTAAATGATTATGGTGGCAGAACGAAGAAGGGTTAGCAGACCAGTCATCTAGGAACCGGCACGCCCGAAGGCGTCCCTCCTCCGTCCTACCGCTACGAAGGGGGACGAACGAGTTCGACACCAAAAAATTTCTTTTTTGATGTACTAGATGAAAACGGTCTGCTAAAACCGACTGGCAATGTGGCCAGCAAGCAAAGAATAATCGGAGCGGTTTTGGGTGTCAATGTGATATTGGCTAGAAAACAGTTAAATAATTATTGTTTTTCATTCTCTTAACTTAATTTTATTCAACATCTTACTAAAGCTTTTATCAGTTGCTTTAAGTTGAGAATATTGAACAAGTCAATTTCAAGACAAGCTAAGTTCTTGGCTCCATGCCGAATCAGGCTGCTGATAGATGTGCTGACAGACTTGTTTAAGAGATGAAGTAAAGTGCTGATTTTGCCCCTCCCATTTTTCAATCATGCAATAAGCAACATGAATACCTTTAGGCTGAAACTCTCTTGCCAATGACTGCGATAAAGCGCGAATACCCGCAAACATACTTTGGCCTAACACATCGTATTGAGTCGACTGACTAGAGGGTGCGCCAAGAAAAATAAGGGTTCCCCGCTGTTGTTTGAGCATCGGCTTAATCACGGCTTGCGCTACACTCACTGCACTTAAACCTGTGGTCTGCCAGCTATGTTCAATTTCTTCTAAAGATAACGCTTCGATGTTTGATGAAGATGAGAAACTTGGCTGAAATACACAGAGCTCAATAGTATGTCCATGGCTGGAAATATAACGCACCAAGCTTTTTAAATGATCTGCATTCACCAAGTTTAAGTGAACTGCGGTCACGCCATCATTTATAGAATGAATTTTCATATTCTGCACGGCTGAATCATGCACAACCTGATAAAGGTGTAATGGGAAGTGCGCATTTTTATCTAAAATTACAAAATCACGCTCAATCAGTTGTAGGTCATGGCCCGCGACCACTACACAGCCCTGCTTTTTTTGAAATCTTTGAAATATTTTTTTTAGCATTTTAGTCTCTCAAAACTTTTCTTGATAAGGGCGTAAATCTAGTTCATGTGTCCAAAGCTTCGGAGTTTGTTGGTAAAGCATCCAATAGTTTTCTGCAATCGCATCGATATTGAGGCCACCCGTGCCACGCGTAAGGCGGACTAAACGCCCCAGCCCTAATAAGGCTTTATTGACTCTATCGCCATCGACCATTCCATCAACAATCACATGAGCAATATGGATGCCTTGTGATTTATAAATTTGAGCGAGATTTAAAGCATAAGCTCGCAAAGCAGATTTTCCCATGGTAAAGGCAGCAAAAAAAGGTTTGCCGCGCAATGAAGCACTCGCCCCTGTAAAAATAAGCGTACCGTGATTTTGGTCTTTAAATATTTTTAGACAGCTTTGAGAAACTAAATAGGCCGATAAAAAAGTGGATTGCCACATTTGAGTAAAAAACGACAATGGACTGCGTAAAAAGATAGAAGGAATATTTCCTCCCACATTATGAATGACAGCAGTAATACGCTCATTCTGACTAGTGATGGTGTCAAACAAGGCCTGTACTTGCTTTATATCTTCTGCATCCAGACGGAACGCTACAGCATCTCCACCATTGGAATGGATTTCTGCAGCCACTGCTTCAATTTTCTGGAAAGTACGCCCAGCAACATAAACTTTTAAACCTTCTTTGGCGAAAAGACGACACACGGCTGCACCAATCCCTTGTAATGCTCCGACGCCAATAACAACCACACAATCTTGTTTTTTATTTAGTGTTGCTGATGTCATAGACATTTCACCCTGTTTGTTTTTTATACCCTAATGCAATCAAAGGACGAACCGACATTTATTCACCTTTGTTTAATTGCCTGTACCCTCTTCTAGTTCTTTTTTAGAACTAATCAATAAATATACAGTATGTATTTTCAAGTCAAATTGTTTTTGATGACAGGTAAGTTTCAAAGAATGAAAATATATTGAAATTACGCAGATCCCTTCAGTGAAAAGATCTGCGCGTAGATTAAAAAAATTAATAAGTCACTGTCACAACAACACTATCAGAATAAGTGCCCGGTCTACTTGCAATGGAAGTACCTTGCGGAATCTTTCCATAAACAGGTGTACTTTGAGCACCGCCTGTACCCGTTTTTGAGACTCCTCCCGTTCCCCCAACACTGGTTACGCCACCTGTAGCGTCCCAGACCGTACTATAGTTAGAGTCTTTATATAACTGATATGGAATAAATTCATTATTACTATTAACCATACGCCTGAACCCACCAGTGATACGGTTATTGCCGTCTCCTAAATAAATACTGTATGGCGTTCCAAAATTACAAGTTGTATTTACCGCTCCTTGAGCTGTGTAATCTTTCTTAGTAATACCGATATCATTAATATTGCCAAAATCAACATTTGAAGTTGAGTTTAATTGGCACAGACTTGGAACCACAAAGTTCGCTGTTAGTAATGTATCGCCAGAATCCCAGCCACCAATTAAATCACCGCATATTAAGCCCAGAGCATCCATATCCCAATATAGCCGCACCGTAGCCGTATATGTTCCTTGAGGATAGGCAATAAGTGAACCTGTTCGGGCAGGCACTTTCACATTTACCGAGTAGTTAACAATATTATTTGAAGCAACCGTTCTTACTGGACCATACCAAACATTGGAGGTTTGGTTTGTGGTGGTAGAACCCGCTCCACCTACTGTACCCACTACTGTATAAGGTAGTGAAACATTATTATGGCTATTCGTTGTTCCAGTAAAGACGGTTTTCATACACATATAAGCAGAAATCTGGGGAAGTCCCAAATTTGTACAAGTAATTGTTCCTGAAAGGTTTACAGTTGCATCACTATTAATATTTGCTGCCGTATAGATAAAAGTATTATTGGTGGTTCCACTTACCGTACAAGCAGCATGTGCTGGACTAAAAAATGCATAAACGAGATAAAATAAGCAAATACCGATGAGGTATTTCAAAAACAATGGAATTTTCTTGCAGCTCTCTATTTGAGCCTTATCAAAAATACTTATCGACATACATAAGGTCCCAATTTCTTAGTTGAGTACTGATTACTGTTATAGGTGAAGTCAACTTGGCACGAACCATGATCCATAAGATCGACTTCAAGTTTGTTTTGCTTTAATAAGTTTTGAATAAATACTTCACCGTCATAGCCAACAACCCCATCCTGCTGCCCATTAATTTGAACCGTATAACCTGGCAATAATGGTGAATTGTTTTGATCAACAAGTTTTACTAATCCTGAAATAACCTGATGAGCACCAAAGTCAACTAGAGTTCCTTGGCGATAGCCGACCACTGTTTTTTGATCTGTTGCCTTAACGCTCCAATTTAAAGGAAGATAAGACGGATCTAAATAAATATGGTTCTCTTGATACGGCATTAAGCTCGGAATTAGAAATCTTCCAGACTTATCAGTAAAACCTAAATTAACCCCACCATTTAAAATCTGGCTTCGCGGTCCAGCATTGGTGACAACTGCATAACCGTCTCCAATTTCATTGGCCGCAAATATACGTCCCGCTGCCGCAACCAGTGAACCTGTTGCTGAAAGTGCAACCTGATCGTTATCTCCAAATCGGTTATAACGTCCTGTCAGGTAAGCAGCACGGGCACGGTAAGAGGCATAAATCGAAGCATTATTTTCATGTGCATCCTGATCTCGCTCAACATAACCACCCCATCCAAATGAACCGATTTTCGGTTCCGATAAACCAAATATTTCTTGGCGGTAGCTCAGTCTGCCACTCTCATTAGATACACTTGTGATCGCATTGAGTTTGTTAGACGGTGTGTACCGCAGCGCAAAGTAAACGCCATAGTCCTTATTATTTTCATAATCTTTATAGGCAGAAGTATAAAATCCCCAGTTCTTATTGAGACTTCCGCTTAAGTTGGCAGACAGTAATTTATAGGAATTGTCGCTATATTTGATCTGGTTATATCCCAGATAAGCCCCATAGCCTGCGTAAAAGTTGTAGTTAATCCCTGCCCTAAAAATCTCATCTGCCAGTGCACTGTAGCTCAGATAGTTTTGTGACTCGGCATTAATCTGGTTATCTTTTAAATATCTGACTTGAGACACACGGGCAAGATCAAAATAGTTATCAAATACTTTACGGTAACTGGTGTTAAATGAAATATTTTTACTGATGCGCCCTTCTAAACCCAATAAGGCAGAATAGCCGTTTTCATCTTTATACTGGCTCGCTGCAATGTCGGCATTAATCACTCCAAAACCAAATAGGTTCTTGGCAAAACCTGTACCGAGATTCGACAGGCCATCTGTTGAAGCTTCCACTCCTCCGCTTAAAGTCAGTGAATTGCTATAACCGTAACGGATTGCACCTGATGCAAAGGTGGCATCGTCGTAATCGTTTGAATAGAGACCATAGTTATAACGAGGAACACCAACATCTACAGAGAACTCATTAATACCTTTTGCCAGAATCTTGGATGAAAAATAGTAAGGCTTTTTGGTAATGCTCTGCTGTCCTGTTGCATCCGTGGTCACTAGCGTGACTTCGTTGCCTGAAATAAACGGGAGCTGTTTAATGTCAAATGGGCCTGAAGGTACCAGTCCTGAATAAATCTTTTGCTGGTTAACGTATAAATCCAAAGTTGAAGGCAGTGCAGCCGAACCGGAGAATTGCGGGAGTGCCGAGGTGACAATATCACCGCGCTGGGTGTAAGCACTCGACCACTGGAAGCCTGCAAGGCGTACACTACTACCCCAGTCGGAACTGTTAGAAATAAAATCCCCTAGGGTATAAATCCTGATCTTTTCAGGGTCAACATATTGCCACTTACTTTCTAGGCGTACCCATTTTTCATGGCTATAACTATCTTCATTACTTCCGTTATATAAAACCCCTGACGAAAAGTTACCAATCGCGCTGTTAAAAATTCCCTCAGCCGAACCTGAAAATGTATTTTCGTCATTGGTTATACTGTTATACAGGCTATAGTTAAGAATAGCCGCGTTTAACGGTTTCATCTTAAGTAAATGCGGGCTAGTAATCTGCTGACCATTGAGGTCCACTGCATAACCCGTCAACATGTTTGACGGAACTTGCAAATTTAAAGACTGCTCATTCTCTAGATATTTAAACTGGATTCCTTTTAGATCATTAATACATACCAATTGACTGTCAGCAGTCTGCTCATCCATTTTCAGCCTTAAAGCTTTTAAGTCACGGGCACGGATATATAACTTGCCATCTTTAGATTGTTTGACAGCAACCAAGTCTTCAGAAGCATTTGCATTAATAGAAATATTTAAAAAAAGCTGAGTAAAGTTAAGCTCTTGTTCCTGTTTATCACCCTTCGCTTGCGCATATTCATTGTTACTATTTATAGCATCCGGAACACGAGGAGTTACTGTGTTCGTATGATCTTGAAGTTGCTCAGCAAAAGAATATGCAGGAAGATATGCAACACATAAGACACCTATAATGTATTTCATATAAGCCTCTTAAAGTGTTGTTTTCTTACCATTAACTGTCAGAGACACACTGTATTTATGAGTTGGCTGATATGTAAAATTATTAATAGTGTAACTTCTGTTCTGCTCCGCAAGAATATAGCCATTTACGGTGTTTACTTTAATCGGATAACTTTTTTTCGCGGTCGTATCAACAAGCGTTAAATTATTTAAAAGCGCATGTCGATTTCCAATATTGCTAATATTTAAAGAAGGTGATTTCTGATTAGGATCAATTTTCCAATTTAGTTTAGTAATCGCGTCTTTATCTACTACAAATACAGGCAATGACGAACGTAGTAATACATTTATTCCTTGAGCTGCTTTACGGCTATCCGCGGGTTTTGGTAACTCATCAATAATAATACGATAGGTTTTTTCACCAGTAATCGCTGCCGGATTAATTCTGACAACACGCAAATTATAAGAATCATTCGGTTTTAATTTTAAAAACGGCGGGCTAATCGCGATCTCATCTGTCGGGATAAGTTGATCTTGTCCATCCTTCTGCTTCCATTCAAACACACGAATCTGCAAATCAGTACTTTCATTCGACTGGTTAAATAAACTAATCGAAGAAGCACTCTGATTACTCAATATTTCTACATTCACAGGTGAAATTCGGATTGTAGCCGCACTCAAAGCGCTAGATAGAGATAAGAATAAACTCGTAATAATAAAGATATTTTTTTTCATGACTTGCCCAAATAAATCTTTTAAAGCATTAGCCCTTTAAAAGGGCTAACAGTATTTCTTATTTATAAAAATTAATAAGTTACGGTCACTGTTACTGTATCTAAATAACTACCGGCACTTGGTAAAGTCGTACCGGCAGGAATACGGCCATACACATTTACAGTTTGAACATTACCCGTACCGGTTCCGCTGTAGGCAGTTGTGGCAATACCAATTGCTGTTGCACGTCCCGTGTCCGAGAAAAGGTTATAAGGAATATATTCTGTAGTGGTTGCTCCACCAATCATGCGACGTTGGGTTGATAAAACATTCTGGCCACCATCAAATGATAAAGTCCACGGCACAGTGTTGTTACAAAGTACTCTGATTGGAGTACCACCTGTGGTTGTGGTATCTGCGTCTACATTGCTCGCAAGTGAACTTAATGTTCCAAAGTCTAAGACTGCATTTGAAGTTGTGCCTGTGGCTGAGGTATTTAGAACACAGCTATTTGTTACTGTCGCTCTAACAGTCAATGTACCTGTTGCTGTAGCGGCATTTGCTGTATTGAGAGAAAATAATCCTACAGCAATTGCTGATAAATAATAAAAAGTCTTTTTCATGGTCTAAACCTTTTTACATTAAATTGTTGAAATTAATAGATGTAAAAAAATTAACCCTTAACATTACAATCATTTTAATTTGACTGCTCTTTTAGAGCTTATATTTTTTACCCTATTTTTGGCATAATACATAAAAAAAATTAAAATGTTTGACAGCATTTTTATTGGAAATTTCAAATAATAAAATATACTTACCCAAATTAACCACCAATAACAATCCATTAACATTATAAAAATTAAGTTATTGATTTTAAATATATTAATTAAATTACAATAAAATTTATTAGAAAAAATTTAAATAAATATGTCAATCGATTTTATTAAATTAATCCATAAGAAAAGATTATTTAGCATATTTATTTATGTTTACTTTTCTTTTTAGATTCATTTAAAGGTATATTTTAAATAGATCATTAACAATCATGATTAAAGCCATCAGCAAAATATTAAGCAATCTATCTACAGCAAAATCACTATAGAAAGAATTTCTGAAAACTATCTTTCTGTAGAGATAAAATAAAGGCCTCATATGAGACCTTTATTTATTTTATTTCAAACTAATTAAACACTCAGCATACTATTTAAAGTTTCAGAAACGTTTTTCGACTTCACTTTAGGCTGTAATGCTTGTAAAGCCTGCTGAACTTGAGTGCGCTGAGGCTCTGCAAGCGTATACCAACGTGACAATACCTGTAATAAACGCGAACCTAAAATTGGATTTTTCTCGTCTAGATATTGTGCAAGGTTAATAAAGTGAGCTACACCAAAACCCCATGTATTTTCAGGGTTATTTGATAGGCCACCGCTTACAGCACGAATACGGTTTGGAGTTGTTAAATCATAGTCAGGATGTTGAGTTAAGTACTCAATTGTTTCTGCGGTCGCATTTGGATTCGCAGCTTGAATCATAAACCACTGATCTAAAGACAAAGCCTCATCTTTAAAGCGGTCATAGAAATCAGCAAGCACTTCTTGAGCTTGAGGCGCATTTTGCCAAACCAATACACGTAGTGCCCCTAAACGTTCAGACATATTGCCTGTGTTTTGGTACTGCACATGTGCTAATTCAAATGCAGTTTGATCACCCTGACGTGCCATCATCATGAGCATGATATTCTTTAACGCACGTACACCCATCGCTAAAGAAAATTCTTTTTGCAGGTCTGGGTCAAGCGTTAGGTAAGTATCTTTCCAGAATGAACCTAATTCTTGTGCCAAACGATTAAGTAAGGCTTCACGTTTGACATGAATATCAGATGGTGCATAGTCTTGATCGATACGGCTACCTAAATAACCTTCACTTGGTACATCAAATAAGCGCGAAGCTAAAAGCGGGTCACGACCCACTAACTCAGGCAACGTACTTTGAATAGCTTGAATGTACGCATCTGCAGAATGGTCTTCTAACAAAATACGTTCAAGCAAAGTTTGTGTTGCTTGCCACTGGTTAAAACCATTTGTTTCGTGCTGAATTAAGAATGCTAATTCTTCATCAGTATAATCAAATACAAGATTTACTGGAGCAGAGAAATTACGCAGTAACGACACTACGGGTTGCTCAATCACCCCTGTAAATTCAATGGTTGTCTCATCTTGGTCAAACAAGTACACGCCATCTTTAACATCATTTACGAACAGGCTGTCACTGTGCAATGTATATTGCTCACCTGTTTTCGCATTAAATAGGGCTAAAGCTACAGGTATCGGAACCGCTTTTAAATTTGGATATTTAGGATGTGCTTTTAGGCTTTGTTTAAAGCTTAAACGGTAAGTTTGTGCTGCGGCATCATATTCACCTTTTGCTTCAAGCTTTGGTGTACCCGGTTGGTTATACCAAGTTAAGAATGCAGATAAATCGACACCTGAACCTGCTGATAATGCAGCAACCCAATCTTCTACAGTCACGGCTTGGCCATCATGACGGCGGAAATATTCATCAGTACCCTTACGGTATTTTTCTTTACCCAACAAAGTCGACATCATGCGGTTAATTTCCGCACCTTTTTCATAAACAGTTGCCGTATAGAAGTTATTAATTTCGACAAAATGGTCCGGACGTGGTGGATGCGACAATGGACCTGCATCTTCAGGGAATTGGTGCGATTTAAGTACCGCAACATCATCAATACGTTGAACCGCAGCAGATTGTAAATCTTCAGAGAAAGATTGATCACGGAATACCGTTAAACCTTCTTTTAAACATAATTGGAACCAGTCACGGCAAGTAATACGGTTTCCTGTCCAGTTATGGAAATATTCATGGGCAATCACAGACTGCACACGCATAATTGCAGCGTCCGTGGTGTATTCTTCATCGGCCAGCACGCATGAAGTATTAAAGATATTTAAACCTTTATTTTCCATTGCACCCATGTTGAACTGGCTCACCGCAACAATCATATAGTTATCGAGGTCATATGCGCGGCCATAGTGTTCTTCATCCCAACGCATAGAATGCTTTAATGCTTCCATCGCGATATGGCATTTTGGAATGTCTTTCTCGATTGCATAGATTTCTAAAGCAACATCACGCCCTTCAGAAGTCGTGTAACGATCTTTAAGTACAGCTAAATCACCAATGACACAAGCAAATAAATAGCTTGGCTTTTTAGTCGGGTCTTGCCAGATTGCAAAATGACGGTTTTCACCCACTTCACCAGTTTCAAGCAAGTTACCATTGGCAAGTAATACCGGATATTTTTTGTCTGCTTCTACACGTGTCGTAAAGACAGAAAGTACGTCCGGACGGTCTGGATAGAACGTAATTTTGCGGAAACCTTCAGGCTCATTTTGCGTAACAAATAACTCATCTGCTTTATATAAACCTTCAAGCTGAGTATTGGTTTCAGGGTGAATAACGACTTGAATCTGTAAAATGACTTCATCTGGTGCATCAGTGATCACCAGTTGCTCACTATCGAGTGAATATTGTGCAGGAGTGAGAACTTGACCATTGAGCTGAATAGATTGCAACTCAAGATCACGGCCCAATAACACCAGATCTCCAGCAGTTTGACGCTTCATCACCAATGTTGAATCAACAACTGTTTTATCGTCATAAACTTGAATATCAAGATTAATGGATTCAACCAAGAACGAAGGTTTTTGATAATCTTTTAAATAAACTGTTTGATCTGCCTGAACTGGAGGCTGTGCCGCAATATTCATCTTTATTCCTTATATACTTTTCGGAAACCGTAGTACAAATTGTTATGAGTTGACCATATTCAATCATACATACTGTGTTTACTTACCTTTATAAAATTAATGGGACTTCATTTATACATTTCAAATTAGAATCGTCTTTTATTAGCACAGATTAGACCAAATTTACGATAATCGTTGCTTATATAATCAATCTATACAATAAAAATAAAACAACTTCAGCTTTTAACATTTTTTAGAGTCAGCTTACATTTTGGGCATGGTTCTTGCCTTATCTCATAGACCAATATGAATATTTCAATGAGATAAGAGGTATTAACATGGAATTAAAAGCACATTTTCATCGCTTAGAAAATATTAAAGCGATTCATGATCTAGACGCGGCAGGACTTGATCACCACGTGATTGCAGTTTTTCTATCTGCCGAGGGCGTTTCAATGACTGCTCAAGAGGTAACCACAATCGTCAACACTTACGATGCTTTAGGTAAAGTCAAATTACCAAGTAAAAAAGTACAGGCACTTATCAACGCTAAAAAACTTGGACAACATGATGAGAGTTTGCCGTGCCCTGTTTAATTAAACTTCGAATTATGATGAAGACCTAAAATCTAAACGTAGATTTTAGGTCTTTCTATTTTAGCAGCAAACAAAAAGACAATCTCAGCCATCGATAGCGTTGCTGTGTATAATACCCCTTTCATTTTTTATTTTATGTTCGGAGCAAAATGGCCTTACAAATTCTACAGAAACAGCTAGATGAAAGTAGCCATTGTCCTCTCTGCCAAGCTTCGATGTACTGGGTAGATGCCGAGCAATTTGAACAAGACATTCAATTTCATGAATGCAGTCATTGTCAGCACCGCATATTTAAAGATGAAAAAATGACATGCCACTGTGAAACTTGTACTAAACAACGTAAAAAGCTTTTACAGCAAACGCGCTTACAAGAACAACGCCAATTTAAGTCAAAAGATCAACCACAGCGAAGTCTGGAACAACTGAGTTTTTTACATAAATTATTTTTACTTAGTGTACTTGATGACTATGCCCGTGATGATATTGCACATGATGAATACATTCACTGGGACCGGATTAAATCCCATCACATTACTCCGAACTGGATGTTTCAAAACTATCTAATTAAACAACTTCATAAAGATGGAATTTTAAACGCTCAAGACCAAGCGAATGAACCTCAATGTTTTTATCTAAATATTCGACTAGATGGTTATAGCGACCCAAGTTTATTTAGTGTTGCCCAGCAACTACGCCATTGGTTTTATGAAAACTTAAGTCTCGGTATACCATTTCGCAGTGCCGATGAAGTGAAAGATGTGCTATTTCAGGTGCTCTATCAAGAAATTATCCAGTTTATGCAGTTCTATTGTAGAACATGGGGCATTCAAATTGCAGGAAGTACTCATTTCCAAACTTTTTGCTACCGTTTAATGGATTCATTAGCGATTGGACAAATTTACTATTTGATTCAAACGGCGCTCGAATATCTTTATAAACAAAATGCCCTACAGCCGCGCAATGAAAAATTTATTAATACCAATTTATTAAAGAAAACCTTAGAACAATATCGTGAGAAAGCCTTAGCCGAAAAGTGGGAAACCTCAGTGCTGCCTCGTCCTCACAATATTCCATACAGTAAAATGAGCTATATTTTGCTTAACCGCTTCTTAGGCTACGACGAACAGATATTCGTACAACCTGTCTGGAAAGCATGGCGTAAAATTGAACCGCGTTTAAACTTCTATTCGGTTAAACGTTGTATGCATTGTGGTTCAAATGATTTAACTGTTGATTATGATGCGGCCGATTATGTTTCTTTGATTTGCCAAAAATGTAAGCATCAAGATCACTATTTCACCCACTAAATCTGTAATCACTTTGGCTTGATAAGGATAATAATATGACATCAGCATCGACTTTAATTGAGCAAGTAATTGAAGCTTGGCAAAACATGCAGGCAAAAACGCCTCTTGTGCAATGTATTACCAATAGCGTTGCAGCGAACTATACAGCCAATGTGTTGCTTGCTTCTGGTGCTTCACCTGCCATGATTGATAATCCTTATGAAGCCGAAAGTTTTACCAAGATTTCATCAGCTTTAAGCATTAATTTGGGCACGCCAACTTCGGAGCAAATGCAAGCTATGCAAATCTCTGCAAAGACTGCACAGCTTCATAATATTCCTTGGGTACTCGACCCAGTCGGCTATGGACCAATTTTAGCTTGGCGCAGTCAAATGACGGACGAGCTTTTACAATTTAAGCCAAGTGTTATTCGAGGTAATGCCTCAGAAATTAGTACGCTTGCAGGCAACCAAGTTCAATCTAAAGGTGTCGATAGTACCTTAAGTAGTGATCAGGCCTATCAACAGGCTTTCTCCCTCTTAACGCATGCAGACTGTATCGCTATTTCGGGCGAGTCAGATTACATTTTATCTAAAGAATTAGACATCGTTATCCAAGTAAATGGCGGAAGTCCGTTGCAACCTAAAATTACGGCAACGGGCTGTGCGTTGGGTGCTTTAATCGCAGCATATAGCGCTGTGACTACCCCAAGCATTGCTGCACTTTCAGCTCATGTTCACTTCGCAATTGCAGGTAAACTGGCAGCAAATCAGGCACAAACTATGGGAAGTTTTAGTACCCTCTTTATGGATTATATCCATATGTTAGACGCCAACTTAATTGAGCAATATGCTGATATCAAACTTCTAAACCTACAGGCATAACCTAAGTTAGGCCTGTATCACTTGCACTTACTTTAAAAGTAAGTAGATATCTGTAATAAGCTCGGACTCTTTCACCTCATGTACAAAATTGTGATAGTGAAAGAAAACAGGATAATCCCCAGCTTCTTCTGATTGCTCAGATAACCAGTTTCTAAAGATGTAATACACACTATCTTTAATCTGGTCATGACTACCAACATGCCTTACGGTTGCATAACGACCCGCAGGAATTTCTCCTGTTTGTACGCCGTAAGTATTTTCAGGTACAGCTTTTTCAATTGAACCCGCAATATCAAATCTAAACTCGTCAGATGGCGTCTGTTCAGGGTCAGCAAACGGAATACCATAAGTTCTAGATTTGGTCACAGGTGATAAACCCGTTTCTTTACGCCAAGCAATAAAACGTGCAGCCGTTTCAAAGACTTTATCTGGACTGCCTAAATGCGACAGATAGGCAATCTTTTCAACAGGCCGCTCAACAATATTTACATTCATTTTTAGCTCACTTTTTGGAATCATAAAAACAAACTTCTGGTGCCAAGATTCCCAGTCTGGTTTCTCTCTAAAAGCCCGAGGAGTTTGATCAAATGAACGCTTAAATGCACGAGTAAAAGCCTCTGGACTCTCGAACCCTGCTTGCAATGCAATCTCAATAATTTTGAGATCAGGTTCAAATGCCAGTTGAAAAGAGGCCCGCTTTAAACGAGAAAGTTGAATAAACTTCATCACATTTAGGCCAATATGAATGGCAAAAATTCGATGAAAATGAAACTTGGATAAGGCCGCAATCTGGCTCAATCGATCAACATCTAAATCTTCATCTAAATGTCTTTGAATATAATCACAAACCAGTTGCAGCTTTTGTATATATACAGCCATACATTTATGTCTGTTCATTCGATAGCACTACTTTTACATAGTGCTCATCTCTATTCTTGATCGAAATTGCGCTTTTTTAGTGTTATACAACTTGCTTAAAATAATCTTCTCTTGGCATATCGATAAGCTCAACGCACAATTGAATTTCTTTATTAAAATCTGGTTCTAGATATTTTTTGTTGCTGAGTGCCGCTAATAACTGCTCACCCATAAGTTGTTTTTGTTCGGCTGTTCTTCCTGACAAAATGTAGGCTTTTACATGAATATAGGCTTGATCAGCCCCTAAGCCAATGAGGAAAACATCATCTTTACGCGCACGGCTTTTAATATCTTCTGGGCTGAATAGCTCTGTCTCAATAAGCGTGGTATTAATTTCTTCAAGTAATTGTTTTGCGTTTAATCCAGTTAAATTTTCTGAATAATCAACTACAACGTGCGGCATAGCCACCTCAATTTATATAATAAGTCATTAAGCGAATTAAACTTTACTCAATAAATAATAAAGCTAATCGAACTTGATCATATCCCATCCGAGGGCTGGTTGCCTCAACAATTGGTCTTAGTTTGATCGAACCATCATCAGAAAAATGATCTGGATTTTGGCGTTTTTTAAGCTTCTTATAAATTTTACGAATTTCTTCGACCACCTCTTCACCCGGATGGGCAACCGAAATATCTAGCTTTTGTTCTTTATGAAGTCGAGCCAAGTGATTAATAATCGTCGCTGGGGTTAAACCACGTTCATGCGCGATATCTTCAATCTCATAACCTTCTTCAAACAAGACACGTGTCTCGTCTAGCGTTGCCGTAGCGTAATTTTGCTTGCCACCTTTTGCGAGTTTCTTCTCATTACGAGAAATCTCAGTTTCATTTAAGGTACCACCGCAATGACGAATAAAAGCTTTATGCTGAGCAGTTAAATCTACATCTGCAAAGTTATCTTCGGCTTCTTTAGACAGCTCTTGAAAACGGCGATCGGCTTTTACAGCTAAACTGTCTAATTCTAAAGCTTGCTCATTAATACCTAATAGCTTTAACCCCGTTAAAGATTTTAAGCGCGAAAGTGCAACATAACCCTGACCTTTCTCAAAGGTATTCATGAGGTTAATTTCAGCCGCTTCTAACGTCATACCTTGGCTTTTATGAATGGTAATCGCCCATGCTAAGCGAAGTGGAATCTGCTGAAAACTTGCAATGACCTTACCTGCTTCATTTTCAACTGACCATGTTTCAGGAGCAACCAGTAATGTAGTGCCATCAGTAAGTTTTACCTTTGGTAGTAAGCCATTTTCGTCATCTTCTTCAAAGCCGATGACTTCACCTAAACTTCCGTTGATATAACCCATATCAAAGTTGTTTTTTACAAACATGACTTTGGCATGCTTTTTAAGCGTTAACTCTTCTGGCGCACGAACAGAAGATTTTAAAGTTTCTAATAGTTTTTCATTACCATCTAAAACAGCATTGAATTGGTGCCCTTCATTATCAATTTCATTTAGGTGCTGATAATTAATATTGTCGACATCCATATTGTGCGTGTAAAGACGCGTAAAGGTCTCACCAATATCGTGTGAGCGTGATTGACGCAGTGCTTGTAAATGATCTGCTTGAATATTTTGCGCGCGAATAGCATTTAAAATCTGGTTCAGAATTTCATCGTCTTGACGGTGCTGTTCTGTTAAATAACATACGCGAAATTTAGCTTCGACCCATGCATCCGACATAAAACAGAACTTGTCGCGATTGGCTTCACCATTACGGCCAACAGGTGGCAACTGGAAGAAATCTCCAGCCACGATGACTTGAATGCCACCAAAAGCTTCATCGCTTTCTTTAAAATATTTTAGAACTTGGTTAACCAAATTAAGCTGCTTCGCATGGAGCATCGAGATTTCATCAATCACAAGAACTTGCGCATTTTCAAGGTGTTCCTTAAGGTATTTACGCTCTTTCATGCGTTTTAGATCATCATCGGTTAACTGATCTTTAATACCGATACCAGCCCATGTATGAATAGTCATACCGTTCATATGCGTTGCAGCAATACCTGTAGATGCCGTAATCGCCACAGGCACTTTACGTGCTTTTAGGTATTGGATGTACTGATTAAGTGTATAGGTTTTCCCTGCACCAGCCGAACCGGTTAAAAAGACATTTTCACCTGCTTTAAGCAGTTTAAGCGCAGTTTCCTGTTTCATAATCTCATATGTACATCTTCAACAGCCCATAGCTTAACGATTTTCCCGAAAAAATTAAATGAATGTGCCAAACTTTCTAAAAAGCACCTATAAATCAATAATTAATAAACAAATAATATTTGGTAGGTTTTTGGTAGGTAGGAAAATAATCCTCACATCACAATACTAAGGCCATGGTGAGGCTCACCTGTAATAACAAACAATGGATTTATGGAAAAGGAATCACTCCATGGCTTTTAAAAATATTGCAGATCAAACAAACGGTTTTTATATCCCATGTGTATCACTCTTTGGACCAGGATGTGCCAAAGAAATAGGTATAAAGGCACAAAACCTCGGCGCAAAAAAAGCATTAATTGTGACAGATGAGGGCTTATTTAAATTTGGTGTTGCAGATCTTATCGCGAACTATTTAACTGAAGCAGGCGTCGCGAGCCATATTTTCCCGGGTGCAGAACCGAACCCAACCGATATTAATGTTCACAACGGTGTGAATGCCTATAACGAAAATGGCTGTGACTTTATTGTTTCTCTAGGTGGCGGTTCATCTCATGACTGTGCAAAAGGGATTGGTTTAGTCACTGCAGGTGGTGGCCATATTCGTGACTATGAAGGCATCGATAAAAGTAAGGTTCCGATGACGCCATTGATTGCAGTGAATACAACGGCTGGTACTGCATCTGAAATGACTCGTTTCTGTATTATTACCAATACAGACACTCACGTGAAAATGGCAATCGTTGACTGGCGCTGTACCCCACTCATTGCGATCGATGACCCGAAACTTATGATTGCAAAACCGGCAGGTTTAACCGCTGCAACAGGTATGGATGCGCTAACCCATGCAGTTGAAGCATATGTTTCTACGGCGGCAAATCCAATTACTGATGCCTGTGCAGAAAAAGCCATCACGATGATTAGTCAATGGTTACAACCTGCAGTTGCCAATGGTGAAAACATCGAAGCGCGTGATGCAATGAGCTATGCACAATACTTGGCTGGTATGGCATTTAACAATGCATCTTTAGGTTATGTTCATGCAATGGCGCACCAGTTAGGTGGTTTTTACAACTTACCTCACGGTGTGTGTAACGCAATTTTGTTACCACACGTATGTGAATTTAACTTAATTGCTTGTCCAGATCGTTATGCAAAAATCGCTGAGTTAATGGGTGTGAATACTCAAGGGCTGACTCTAACAGAAGCTGCGTATGCTGCAATTGATGCCATTCGCAAACTGTCTTCATCGATTGGTATCCCATCTGGTTTAACAGAGCTTGGAGTAAAAACCGAAGACCTTGCTGTCATGGCAGATAACGCTCAAAAAGATGCATGTATGCTCACCAACCCTCGTAAAGCAAACCATGCACAAGTTGTGGAGATTTTCAAAGCAGCACTTTAATACTGATGTAATGGCATATCCCTCTAGTAAGTCAAATCCCTCCGACCGTTGACTTACTTTTTTGGGAATACTTAGCTCCAGCGGTATTCCCTTTTTTTTAGTACCTTTATTCCAACCTTCTCTAAACCTGATTGACAATTCGCCCATTTCATTGAAGGATACTCTGCATGACTTAATGACAATAGCTCGATAAAAATGAATACATCTTCAGCTAATCAAACTTATGTTCCAGATATTTTAGGTACTGGCTACGAACAGCTCACACTCAACTTTCCTAATGATTATGAAGGTAAAGTTGTAGCAACTTTAGTGCGTAAAAAGGCCTCTCAACCGCCTCAAAAAGCCGTACTTTATATTCATGGTTTTTTAGATTATTTCTTTCAAACCGAAATGGCCGAGCAATTCAATGCCCATGGTTATGACTTCTATGCACTCGATCTCAGAAAATACGGCCGTTCAAAGCTGCCTCATCAAATTTTCTATAATGTACTTGATTTAAATGAATATGATGCCGAAATTACTCAAGCATTACAAATTATTGGCAAAGAGCAACACAATCAAGTTTTACTTGCAGGACATTCTACGGGTGGTTTAACTGCGACGCTTTATGTTGCCCATCATCCAGCTCATCCTCTTATTAAAGCGCTCTGGGCGAATAGTCCGTTTTACGATTTTAATTTAAGTTTGGTCGAGAAGAAATTCGGTATTCCAGTGCTCAGTCGAGTAGGAAAATATCTGCCTAAGGTTAAATTTCCAAGCAAACTTAACAAATGGTACACCACCAGTCTTCACAAACAACTTAAGGGTGAATGGGACTTTAATCTGGACTGGAAACCTACCTCTGCACCTACTGTTCAACTCAGCTTTCTACATGCAATTCATACGGCACAAAAAGAAATACACCGCGGCGTTAAACTGAATATTCCAGCACTCATTATGCATTCACATCAAACTAAAAACCCTAAAAAATGGGGAACAGACGCGACTCAAAGTGATGTGATTTTAGACGTTAAAGACATTGCGAAATTTGGTAAAAAAATCAAAGGCGATGTCTCTATTGTCCCTATTCAAAATGGATTGCACGACTTAGTTCTTTCGGCCCAGCCAGTACGAGAACAAGTCTATCAACAATTGTTCCAGTGGCTGGATCAAAAAATCACTTAACTGAGTTTAGGTGAATCAAGGTATTTCACCAGCAATTGATGCGCAGGATGCTCACTCGGTAATAGCTCCATCAGGCGTTCTACCGCATCGATTGCTTCAGGGAAATGGGCGAGATGCTTAAGTAATAAATCTGTTTCTTGGGTTTTAAAAATTGCATCACTCAAGCGTGACTCAAGGCAGTCACGCCATGCACATAAAAATGGACTTTCAGTTTTTGCCAGAAATACGCCTGTGTAAAGCTGCAAAGCAGAAGCCGCATATCCTGCATCCAGTGCCTGTTCAGCTTGTAAAAAATCAGCTTCAACATGCACAAGCAGACGATATGGACGAGAACCAAGTAAGCCCCCCAAAATATCTCGTAGTTGAGACATTTCAGCTTTAAGTGTGCCCATGCTGACTTTACGCTCACCATAAAGCGCCTGATAAAGATGCTCTAAAGTTAAACCATGTGGACATAACGCCAATATTGTCAGAATTTCAATTTGACGCGGCGTTAATAACAAGCTTTTGCCGTTAAATTTAACTTGCGGTGTCGAAAAAGCACGAATATGTAATTGCTGGCGCTGCTGCTCCAGCAAAGCGGATTGAATAATGGATGCACATCGTTCGGCAGCTAATATTCCTAAACTATTATGATTCTTCCAAGTCGTCGACAAATCAACGACACCAAGAGTTTGTTTCGAGTATGGATCGATAATCGGCGCAGCATAACACACCCAATCATGAATCGATTCCATATAATGTTCATTTGAAAAAACACAGCTTGATTGTTGAGTTTTTAAAGATAAAGCCAAAGCATTAGTGCCTACAAATTCTTCACGCCACTGTCCACCTTGTACAAAATGCACACGCTCAGCAGCACTTTGCATTTGAGCACTTGGCGCCGTCCAAATAATGGTACTACCGATATCACCGACAGCAATCACCATTGAAGATTGCTCTGCAATATGACGCAAGTCGTCGGCACATTGGCTTAAAGCCAGATCTAAAGCATTTTGTGAAGCAGTTTTTTTCTCGACTAATGGAGCAGCAAAACGCTCTTTAGGAATCGCAGCAGAAGCTGATCGTTCCCATGAGCTTGCAATGCTTTGACCGAGTTTGGCAGCGTTTTGAGGAGAGAGACTATTTTGCGTGCGCAGTTGATCAATCAACGTCCGTTGCTGCAATAAATCCTTTTTTGTGAACATTTGTAAATTCCTTATATATCCACATTTCTATTCCAACCTTTCTCCAACCTTCTTCTTTATATCCTAATTATACAAAGTACGAAAGTACCTACTGACAGGGTTCTTGTTAGTCTTTAGTCCTAAAAAGCAAAGGAATATTTATATGCGCTATATCGATCCAAATCAACCAGGCTCAAAAGTTCAATTCAAATCACAATATGAAAATTTTATTGGCGGTGAATGGGTAGCACCTATAAAGGGTGCATATTTTGATAATGTATCTCCTGTTGACGGAAAAGCTTTTACACGTATTCCACGCTCTAGTGCCGAAGATATTGAGCTCGCTCTAGATGCAGCACACAAAGCGAAAGCAACATGGAATAAAGCCTCTCCAACGGTACGCTCAAATATACTTTTAAAAATTGCTGATCGCTTAGAAGCAAATCTTGAAATGCTTGCTGTTGCAGAAACTTGGGATAACGGTAAAGCAGTCCGTGAAACTTTGGCAGCTGACCTTCCACTTGCGATTGACCATTTCCGTTATTTCGCAGGATGTATTCGTGCCCAAGAAGGCGGTATCTCTGAAATTGATGAAGATACCATTGCCTATCATTTCCACGAACCACTCGGTGTAGTTGGTCAAATCATTCCATGGAACTTCCCAATTTTAATGGCGGCATGGAAACTTGCACCTGCTTTAGCAGCTGGTAACTGCGTTGTGATTAAACCAGCTGAACAAACGCCAGTGGGTATTTTGCTAGTTGCTGAACTCATCCAAGACATTTTACCGCCGGGTGTCCTTAATATTGTCAATGGTTTCGGTGCAGAAGTCGGCCGTCCATTAGCGACAAACCCACGTATTGCCAAAATTGCATTTACAGGGTCAACTCAAACTGGACAAATGGTGATGCAATATGCGACCGAAAATATTATTCCAGTAACGTTAGAGCTTGGTGGTAAGTCACCAAACCTTTTCTTTGAAGACATCATGGATAAAGAAGATGACTTCTTAGAAAAAACGCTTGAAGGTTTTGCCATGTTCGCCTTAAACCAAGGTGAAGTATGTACTTGCCCTTCTCGTGCTTTAGTACAAGAAAGCATTGCTGACCAGTTCTTAGAGATGGCTGTCGAACGTGTAAAACGTATTAAGACTGGTCATCCACTTGATACTGAAACCATGATTGGTGCTCAAGCATCGCTACAACAACAAGAGAAAATCTTACGTTGTATTAACACGGGCCGTGAAGAAGGCGCAGAACTTTTACTAGGTGGTAGTGGCCGTAAAGAAGTAGGTGATGGTTACTATGTTGATCCGACTATTTTTAAAGGTCATAACAGCATGCAAGTTTTCCAAGAAGAAATTTTTGGACCTGTACTTGCTGTGACAACGTTTAAAGACTTTGACGATGCAATCAAAATTGCCAATGACACTATGTATGGTTTAGGTGCAGGTGTATGGTCACGTTCAGCTCATATTTCTTATCGTGCGGGTCGTGCTATTGAAGCGGGTCGTGTTTGGACAAACTGTTATAACATCTACCCTGCACATGCTGCATTTGGTGGTTATAAGAAGTCAGGTATTGGCCGTGAAAACCATAAGATGATGCTTGATCACTACCAACAAACCAAAAACTTGTTAGTGAGTTATTCAACTAAACCAATGGGCTTCTTCTAAGTCTCGCACCAAGTTGATACCAAATTATCAACATTAGAAAGAAGTACGGTCATTAATTATATGAGAAGCCAGTAATTTAGATTGCTGGCTTCTTTACTTACGATTGTTAAGCTGAAGTTTTTATCATTTGGAATAAAAAACCATCATCGATTATTTAATGCTGATTGGTGAACACCCTGATTTAAGCTCCATTGAAAGTATGGGAATTTACTACACATGGAATGCATATTCGGGTTGTCCTGATGCCAATTGCAGCACAAAGTTTAATTGCATTAATGAAAAAATCAAAACAGCTTGGCTTTTCAGGAGTTAATTTAAAAGACGCACATCAACTTCCAGATATAGGCTTCGAACAAACTCAAAAGCTATTATTTTAAGCAAAGGAATATACAAAGAGATTTATTGAAAAATAGATAATCCTTTGCATAACAATATTCTCTTAACGAAAAATATCAATTTTCAGGTATTGACGATTTATACAGATATTTTCTTCTTTATATTTATCGCTATACTCCACCTATTGATCTTCTATGAATCATTTGTATGAACACAACAAACGCCTTCCCTAAAACTATTTATGCCATCCAGCATCTTGCTTTCGAAGACCTAGGTTCATTAGAAGATGTCTTTTATCAACTTGGATTTCGCGTCCGTTATTTTGAAGCTGGTGTTGATGATTTAACTGCTGCTTTTGCACACGATGGATTAACTATTATTTTAGGTGGACCAATCGGGGTTTACGAAACCGAAGATTATCCGTTTTTAAAAGATGAAATCGCTTTACTCAAACAACGCTTGGCAGCAGACAAACCTACACTTGGTATTTGTTTAGGTGCGCAGCTTATTGCCCATGCACTTGGGGCCAAAGTATATGCAGGCCATCAAAAAGAAATTGGCTGGGGAGCCTTAAGCTTAAGTTTACGTCCTAATCAGGTGTTATCTCCTTTGCTTAATAATGTGCATGTTCTACATTGGCATGGTGATACTTTCGATCTTCCTGAAAATGCTGTGCTATTAGCTAGCTCAGAGATTTATACCAATCAGGCATTCGAAGTTGGGAATAATATTCTTGCATTGCAATTCCATATTGAAACGACAGAAGAAAATTTTGAGAAATGGCTGATTGGCCATACATGCGAACTTCGCCATGCCAATGTTTCAATTCCAAAACTTCGAGAAGAAAACTTACAACATGCTCAAGCACTCGAACATGCAGCATTTGAAGTAATTCAAAAATTTCTAAAACGCATTGGATATAGTGGTTAATAATATAAATTAATCTACAATCCAATATATTAATCAAATTATATTTATAAACCAAATGTTTATTTTTTACCCAAAGATAGATTATTAATCTATCTTTGGGAACATTTACTATTAAATTACGTGTATTATAAATTTATTAATTTTGTAACATAAAATATACGCTGATTTACTATGGACATCTGGAAATTTATTAAAAGCTTTAATACGGTTAATACCTATTTATTGCTTGCATGTATTCTTCTTACCGTATTAGTTCTTTATTTTTATGTGATTAACCCAACCTAAGCTACTTTGCCAAGGACGTTAATCATAAAGAAAAAGAAAATATGAGAAGACATCTAATAAAAAAGCCCAACTTTACAGTTGGGCTTTTTTATTAGCTAAAATTTACTCACAATATGTTGCGTCTTACTTTTTCTCAGGCTTAAAGCTGTCTTTTAAATCAAGAACACGGTTAAACACAGGCTTTTCAGGAGTGTGATCGTATTGATCAGCAACGAAATAACCTTCGCGCTCAAATTGGAAACGATCTTCTGGCTTCGCTTGAGCTAAAGCAGGTTCAATCACTGCCTGAACGACTTTCAAAGAATCTGGATTTAAGTTTGCTAAGAAATCATCACCAGTTTCTGGGTCAGCTTCTGTAAATAATCGATCATAAATACGTACTTCAGCAGGAATACCTTTAGTTGCAGACACCCAGTGAATCACGCCTTTTACTTTACGACCTTCAGGGTTTTTACCTAAAGTTTCAGGATCGATTGAACACTTCAGCTCAATCACCTCACCGTTTGCATCTTTAATTACTTCATCACATTTAATGACATAAGCATGGCGTAAACGTACTTCACCATCAGGAATTAATCGTTTAAAGCCTTTTGGTGGTACTTCTTCAAAATCTTTACGGTCAATATAGATTTCCTTAGTTAAAGGAATCACACGATCACCCATATCCACATTAGGATGGCGAGCATGAGTAAGATCCATATCTTCAGGTAAGTTAGTTAAAGTCACTTTAAGTGGACTTAAAACAGCCATACCACGCGCAGCAGTATTTTCTAAAGATTGACGAATACAGAACTCAAGCATTGCAACATCTACAATACCATCAGTTTTTGACACGCCTACACGTTTACAGAAATCACGTAAACCTTCAGGAGTAAAACCACGACGGCGCATACCTACTACGGTTGGCATACGAGGGTCATCCCAACCATTTACATGGGCACCTTCCACCAATTTACGTAGTTTACGTTTTGAGGTGATGGTGTAATCAACGTTTAAACGTGAAGATTCATATTGATGTGGAACTGCTTTAGATTTTACTTTTTCTACAACCCAGTCATAAAACGGACGGTGGTCTTGGAATTCCAATGTACAAAGTGAATGAGTAATCCCTTCAATGGCATCAGACAATGGATGAGCGTAGTCATACATTGGATAGATTTTCCATTTATCGCCCGTTTGGTGATGCTCTGAATGCAATACACGATATAAAATCGGATCACGCATGTGTACATTTGAACTTGCCATATCAATCTTGGCACGTAAAACTGCTTCACCTTCTTTAAACTCACCATTACGCATTTTTTCAAAGCGAGCAAGGTTTTCTTCAATAGAGGCATCACGGTATGGAGAGTTTTTACCCGGTTCAACAAAGCTACCGCGGTTTAACTTAATTTCTTCTGGAGATTGTAAATCTACATATGCATCGCCCTGTTCAATCAATTGAACTGCCCATGCATATAATTGATCAAAGTAACCTGATGCATAGCGTGGTTCACCATTCCAGTTAAAACCAAGCCATTTCACATCATTCGCAATACCATCAACATATTCTTGTTCTTCAGCATCAGGATTTGTATCGTCAAAACGCAAATTACATAAACCATCAAACTCTTCAGCCACACCAAAGTTCAAGCAAATTGCTTTTACATGGCCAATATGTAAATAGCCATTTGGTTCTGGTGGAAAACGCGTTACGATCTGTTTTGCACGACCCGTTGCTAAATCATCAGTAATGACTTGGCGAACAAAATCTAAGCCAGCCTGTTGTTCTTGCTGCGCAGAATCGACAGAGGCATGAGTATTCGGTGTCGGGTTATTTGGCAGGTTCGAGACAACATCATTAGGCTTCATAGTGTATCAATCACTTCTTTGTAGATAAATTTCGAAAAATTTAAACGCTATCTTCATTTTTCACAAAGATTTTAACGTTTTTTACTTGCCTTGTAGTTTACAGTTTGCTTATGCTTCTCTCAACCAAAAACCCATGGTCATAAGCCCATGTTTAGGAGATTAATGTAATGAGTTTTCCTCAAGTCGAATTAAACACCAATAAAGGTCGTATTGTTCTTGAACTAAATACTGAAAAAGCACCAAAAACAGTAGCAAACTTTTTAGAATATGTACGTGACGGTTTTTATGACGGCGTTATTTTCCACCGTGTCATTGATGGTTTCATGATCCAAGGTGGCGGGATGGATGAAAACTTCAAAGAAAAAGCAACTCGTGATTCTATCGAAAACGAAGCGGACAACGGTTTAAGCAATGATGTTGGTACGATTGCTATGGCACGTACTCAAGCACCTCACTCTGCTTCTGCACAGTTCTTCATTAACGTAAAAAACAACTCTTTCTTAAACCATACCTCAAAAACTGCTCAAGGTTGGGGTTATGCTGTATTTGGTAAAGTTGTTGAAGGTATGGACGTTGTTGAAGCGATCAAAGGTGTTCGCACAGGCAACCGTGGTTACCACGCTGACGTTCCTTTAGAAAACGTTGTTATCGAATCTGCTAAAATTATTTCTGAATAATTTTAGGAATAAGCTGTGACTTATCTGTTTATTTCAGATCTACACTTGTCACCTGAACACCCTCGACTTGTTCGAGGGTTTTTAGATTTATTGGTGCATTATCAAAATAAACAAACACAGCTTTATATTTTAGGTGATTGGTTTAACGCTTGGATTGGCGATGATTACTCAGCACCATGGCTCGATGAAATTGTTGAAGCATTAAAAGAATTTAGCAAAAAAGGAAATCGGGTTTACTTTCAAGTTGGCAACCGTGATTTTGCCTTAAATCAGGTTTTTCTTAATAAATTTAACGGTGTATTACTACCTGACATTTATTATCTCAACATTGCTGGACATCAGTACCGTTTAGAACACGGTGATGCTCTATGTACAGATGATATTTCTTATCAAAGATTTAAGAAGATTATTCGAAATCCGCTCTTAGTTGCTCTTTTACGCCGGACACCTCTCAGTTTTCGTACCAAACTGGTGAATGGTTTTCGTAAAAGAAGCTCTGCTGATAAAGAGCAAAAAAGCTATGAAATTATGGATGTGAATGAACAAGCTGTTATTTCTGCTTTAGAAGATGTAGATATACTGATTCATGGGCATACTCATCGCCCTTCAATTCATCAGGTACAAGCTAAACAACGAATTGTTCTTGGCGATTGGCGTGAAGATCAAGCTTATATTTTGGAAATTGATCCATCTACAAATACGAAACAGCTTGAATTGGTTGTCTGGAATTATTAGCTAGAGAAGACTCAATACAAATGCAAAAATTAGAAAGGCTTTAATAATTCTAATTTCTCGCAGTTTACTTTTTCAATTAATTGATATTAATTCAAACATTTTCAAAAAATTAGTAAAAATTTTATATAAGTATTATATTTCCTTAGCACATTAAAATGCAGAGGTTTTTCTCTAAAATCGCGTATGATGCCAAAGATTAGCCCCCTTCCATTGTAATAAGATTGATATGGAGTAAAGTATGGATTTATTAAATACGGTAAAAAGTCGCTACACTACCAAAGCGTACGATCCTGAAAAAAAAATTCCTCAAGAAAAACTTAATAAATTATTAGAAATATTACGTTTCACTCCCTCTTCAGTAAATATTCAGCCTTGGCATTTCGTAGTTGCAGATAATCTTGCTGCTAAAGAACGTATCGCGAAAGCCTTAACAGGCAAATATGCTTACAATGCACCCAAAGTGCTTGAGTCATCACATACAATTGTTTTCTGCACAAAAACAGATATTTCATCTGAATATTTAAATCAATTACTTGAACAAGATGATTTAAGTGGTCGTTTTAAAGATGAAAAAGCAAAGCTCGGCCAAAAAGATACTCGCCATGGCTATGTTGAATTCTATCGAAATGAACAGAAAAATTTATTTGGATGGATGGAAAACCAAACGTTCATTGCTTTAGGACAGTTGCTGTTTGCTGCTGGCTTAGAAGGCATTGACGCAACTCCAATGGGTGGCTTTGATGAAGAAGTTTTAAATACTGAGCTCGGATTAACTGAAAAAGGCTTAAGAAGCTCTGTGATTGTTTCGCTAGGCTATCGTAGTGAAAATGACTTTAATGCCAAACTTCCTAAATCACGTTTGCCAGATGAAGTGATTTTCACATACTTATAAAGATCTCAATAGTTCAAGAGATTCGATTCTCTTGAACTATGAAGCCATCGCACTTGCCAAACAAATCACCCCACTTATTCCTAAAAGAATCCCCAAAATAGTAGGCCATTTTAATTTTTCTTTATATAAGATTACTCCACTGACAGTCCCCAATAACACCACAAGAATATTCATGCTTGCAAAAACAATTGCAGGTGAATCTTTTAAAAGAATATGAGCCTTTACATATAAAGCAATATTCAAAAAATTAAGTACACCTAATACTAATCCAGCTAGCGTACTTTTAAATTGCCACTTTTGATTTTTCTGTACGAGTAAATATGAAATCGATAATATAAAAGCAGTAATAAAAATAAGATTTAAAGTGAGGGTAAACTGAAGTCCTAGACTACTTGTATATTTTAAGAGAATGTCTACTGCTGCATAACCACACCATACACTTAATAGAGCAAATATCGCTTTTCGAGATTGATGATTTGAGAAAGAATTCATTTGTCCAAATAAGACAAGTAAGACTGCAAAAATTCCTAGACCTATTCCCCACAGTTTTAATGCATTAAATTGCTCATGAAAAAGGAAATATGCTGCAAGTAAAGAGAGAACAACCGAAAGTCTTTGGGCAAGTTCCGTCTTAACAATTCCTGCATATTCTAATGATTTAGCAAGACATAAAAAAATACTAGGTAAAATTATCCCTAAGGCAATAATTAGCCACCAAGGCGTATGTTGTATTGAAACATGTTGAATATCAGGCTGAAACCACAAAAAACAAAGCAGACTTGCGCTTGCATAATTCCATGCAATCATTTGTAAGGGTTGATAACCTTTTCTCTTTAAATTTTTTAATAGGATAGACACCAAGACACTGCTTAAAGCAGCAGCTAATATTAATATCATTTGTTAAGTCCTATTTATTTAAATATATTAGCTATCATGTTCAAATCTTTACCCATGACCAGTTAAATATTTGGAAGCAACTTTTAAATACACATAAAAAAACCAGTCATTATCTGACTGGTTTCTTTTTTAGATTTCAATTAACGATTATTTTCGTCGTCTTGACCATCTTCAAATTTAGTATCGTTGTCAAAACCACCTTGATGACCGCCGAAACCGCCTTGACCACCGAAGCCGCCTTGACCACCGAAGCCACCTTGACCACCGAAGCCGCCGCCTTGACCACCGAAGCCACCTTGACCACCGAAGCCGCCTTGAGCGCCGCCGAAGCCACCTTGAGCGCCGCCGAAGCCGCCGCCTTGAGCGCCGCCGAAGCCGCTACCTTGACCACCAAAACCGCCTTGAGTGCCGCCTTGTGCTGGGAAGCCTGTACCTTGAGCGCCTGCTGGACGTGGGTTACGTGCTGGAACAACAGTTGAAATCGCGTGTTTGTAAACCATTTGACTTACAGTATTTTTTAATAAAACAACATATTGGTCAAAAGATTCAATATGACCCTGTAATTTAATACCGTTCACAAGGAAAATAGAAACAGGGATACGTTCTTTACGGAGAGAATTTAAGAACGGATCTTGTAAAGTTTGACCTTTAGACATTTTTAACTCCAAAAAAAAATTTTTAAATCAGCGCAAAAAAACTATCTTTATTTTTCAACTAAAAATTATAAAAAGACAGTGTGCAAATTTTGCTTTATCCATAAGAGTTTCGCAAGTCTTCTTTCGCCTGCTTTATCGTCAAGTAAGTTTTAAAATCGTGTATTTCTTGCAAAGAACGTAACCACGTATATTGACGTTTGGCAAGTTGTCGTGTTGCAAATAAAGCTTTATCCTCCATTTCACGTTTACTTTTGAGACTTAAGTCACTTTTTAATAAAAATTCTAGTGCTTGTCGATAACCCACTGAACGCATTGAGGGTAAATTTTCATCTAAATCGTATTTTTCAATTAGAGATTCAACTTCACTCAAAAAACCGATATCCCACATTTTGCTTAATCTTTGCTCAATGCGTTGATGTAATTCTACCCGATCTGGAAGCAAAGCATAGTTATGAAATATGTATCGATATGGTACGTTTTTTGGTTGTTCTGCCTGTAATTTAGTAATTGGTTCGCCCGTTATTTTATAAACCTCTAAAGCCCGAATAATCCGTTGCTTATCAGTCACATTAAACTTTATAGCCGCGTCTGGGTCTACAGAAACCAACTCATCATAAACTGCCTGCCATCCTTCATTTAGAGCTTTCTCTTCAATTGCAGCTCGAACTTCTGCATCTGCGCTTGGCAAATTACCAGACAAGCCCTCTAATAATGCCTTGAAATACAGCATTGTCCCTCCTACTAAAATAGGAGTTTTCCCACGCGAATGCATGTTATCAATTAATTTACAGGCATCTTCAACAAATTGAGCAGCTGAATAGACTTCTAAAGGAGTAATAATATCAATGAGGTGATGAGGATAGAGCGCTTGTTCTTCACGCGTTGGCTTAGCAGTACCGATATCCATATCTTTATAGACGAGTGCGGAATCAACAGAAATTAGTTCAAAATTTCCACGCTCATATAATTCACATGCCAAAGCGGTTTTCCCGCTCGCAGTTGGTCCCATTAAATTGATGACGGGCAATTGATTTGACATGTAAAACTACTCTCCTCGAGCAAATAATTTATCTAGTTGAGATAATGGAAATGCACGCCAAGTTGGCCGCCCATGGTTACATTGGCTTGCAAATTCGGTTTGTTCCATTTGACGAAGTAAAGCGTTCATTTCTGAAAGACTGAGTTGTCGATGTGCACGCACTGCCCCATGACATGCCATTCCAGCGAGTAACTCATCTCTTTTTTGAAGTAATCCTTGTGCTTCATCATTCGGATCTAAATCGTTTAAAAGTTCTGGAATGAGATTTTCAAAATCAGCTTTTTGCAAAATGGCTGGCACACCACGAACAATAACCTGCTCATCACCGTATAAATCAATTTCCAAACCTAAGCGCTCAAGCTGAGGTTTTAATTCCTCAACCCTAACAGCTTGCATACGGCTAATGGAAATCACTTTAGGTATAAGCAATTGCTGAGATGTCCAAAATTCCGGTTTATCCCAAGCATTTTTCATTTGCTGTAATAAAATACGCTCATGGGCCGCATGCATATCAACAATAATAAGCCCTTCAGTATTTTGGGCTAAAATATAAATTCCATGTAGTTGAGCAATTGCGATCCCTAATGGAAACTCATCTACTTTAGCAACTGGCTCTATATCTTCATTTATCGAGAAACTCGCAGGTTGGTCACGCAGAGGCGCTAAATAAGTTTTTAAAGCATTATTTAATTGAGCAGAACCATTATATTTGGGTGTTTGATCTGCATACTGAACTGCTTGCGGACGGCTAGCGTTAAAATCGGTTAACAACTCTGTTGGTACAGAATGAGTTCGTTCTTCATTATCTGGATTTAAAGTTTCATTTGCTCGATGCAATGAAAATTGTTCTTGATATTTAGGCTGCGGTTGTACCGAGTAATCTGAGCTTTCATCCGTTTTCATCGCTTGAGCTAGATCAGCACTCGCTGTCTGAAATTGCGCTAGAGTTTCTTTTGTATAATGCCTTACAAACTCATGTACTTCTCTTTGATTTAAAAAGCGAATTTCATGTTTAGTCGGATGGACATTGACATCGATATTTTCAGGATCAACTTCTAAGAAAAGTAAATAAGATGAATGTTGATGACCATGCAAAATACCATCATAGGCCATGCGTAGTGCATGTGAAATTGTTTTATCTTTGACAATACGGCCATTCACATAGACATATTGCATGTCGGCCTGTGCACGTGCATCTGAAGGATGACCAAGCCAACCTGATAAACGCATGCTAATACTTTCGGCATCCATCCAATATGCATTTTGTACGAATTGCGAACCTAATAATTGCTGAACTCGCTGAAAACGCAGTTCTCCGCTATCTGCTATAGGTAAATTAATTCTAATATTATCATTATGTTCAAGCACAAAACGTATATCGAAATGTGTTAGGGCTAGACGGCGAACGATTTCTTCAATATGACCAAATTCAGTGGTTGGTTTTTTTAAGAATTTACGACGTGCAGGAACATTAAAAAATAAGTCCTGAACTCGAATATGGGTACCTTTTTGTGCTGCAACAGCTTGTACCTCTTGATGATCAAATGCTGTACCGTTTACTTCAACCTGGTGACCAATACCACTTTCATCTTGGCTACTGGTTAAAGTCAATCTTGAGACAGCAGCAATCGAAGCTAGGGCTTCTCCACGGAATCCCAAACTCACAATCGCATGTAAATCTTCAGCGGTTTTAATCTTACTTGTGGCATGACGCATGACAGCAAGCGCCAAATCATCCGGATGAATACCGTGCCCATTATCAATGATTTCGATTAAAGTCGAACCACCTTGTGCAATTCGTACAATCAGTTCAGTCGCGCCGGCATCGATAGAGTTTTCTAATAATTCTTTGACCACAGAAGAAGGACGCTCAATTACCTCACCCGCTGCAATCTGGTTCGCTAACGCTGCGTCTAATGTATGGATACGACGTTTTGTTAGCTTTTCATCAGTCATGAAGCTGTTCCTGCAAAGTCTGGTATAAATTTTTTGTTGGTAGAGTTAATGTTACGAACCGGCTCAACTCATCATCTGACTTTTGAATGTCAATGATGATATCCGCTTGCGGAATTTCATCCCCACCTTTAGATGGCCATTCAAACAGAAATAAAGCATCAGTGATATCTAAATAGTCACGGATTCCCATTAATTCAAGTTCGTACGGATCATTCAAGCGATACAAGTCAAAATGAAAAATTTCTTTATCATTAATTTTATATGGCTCAACGAGTGTATAAGTTGGGCTTTTAACAGAGCCTTTGTGACCTAAAGCCTGTAAGAAATAGCGCGTAAGTGTGGTTTTACCCGCGCCCAAGTCCCCAATTAAATAAATTACACCCGACTGAACATGCTGCGCCAAAGCTTGAGCTAAACGCTCAGTATCTTCTTCATGATTTAAGACCAATTTCAATGAATACGACATAGCACACATAACATGATTCGAAATAATCGATATGATAACATTGCCCTGCCTTAAAAGCCTACTTAAGCCCTAGAAGTTGGCTTTTTTTATATCAATTTTCTTAAATATTCATACTTTCTTATGTCTAGTCCGAACGATTTTTTGCCGCCTATGATTGATGGAGTAAGTGCGAGCCAAGTCTATCTTCCTCCGCAAAAAGATACTCAAACGATTTATGAGTATCTATGTGGTCACTTTGCACATATTAGAACAGATGAGTGGAAACAAAGATTTCAAGATGGACTTATTTATGGGGCAAATGGGGATAAATTAACTTTAACTAGTCCCTATGTAAGCAACACCCATATTTTTTATTATCGCTTTCTTGCCTATGAACCGCATGTTCCATTTGAACATCGGATTTTATTTGAGAATGATGATTTATTAGTGGTCGATAAACCACATTTTTTAACAATTAGCCCGACTGGACAATATGTTCAAGAAACACTTTTAGTTCGTCTAAAAAAACAAACAGGTAATGAATTTTTAACCCCTATTCATCGTTTAGACCGTGAAACTGCTGGCGTGGTTTTATTTTGCAAGCGAGTTGAGTCACGCGGTATTTACCAACAACTATTCGCAGAGCGCCAAGTTAATAAAATTTATCAGGCTGTTGCACCTTATAAAAAAGATTTAAATTTTCCTCAAACTTTACATTTGCATTTAGATAAAGGTCATCCTTTTTATACTATGCAGGTTATAGAAAATGCTAAAGCCAATACTCAGACTTATATCGAGCTGCTCGAGCACAATCAGATTTGGGCAAAATATCGCTTAACCCCAACAACGGGGAAACAGCATCAGCTTCGCGTGCATCTTAATTACTTAGGCATCCCGATTAAAAATGATCCATTTTATCCAATAGTTCAGCACAAAGCTGAAGATGACTTCTCGGAACCCTTACAACTTTTAGCTAAGCATATTTCATTTATAGACCCTCTAACAAAAGAGGGTATGTCTTTTAATTCTGAGTTTGAATTGACATTGTAATGCAACCGTAATGACAAAAAGAATATTTTTTATGCCAAAAAACATTGAAATTACATTGCGATGGTTTAAAATGAATTCCTAAAAATTAAAAATCATTTGGTTTTGTTATTCATGCGAAAAACAGAAGTTTATCAGGTTCGACTTGACTCCCAAGAAAAAAAGCAGGCTTTTGCTGTTTTTAAACAACTTGGAATTACCCCTGCCCAAGCGGTACGACTTTTTTTCAAACAGGTCGTACTCACTAAATCTATTCCTTTTGCGATCGAAAATCAGAATATTAATATGGAACAATTATTAAAGCTGAGAAAAGCAAAAGCATCTTCATTGAACCAAAACCCTTTGACTTTAGCTGAAGATGACGACCATGAAGATTTATTTGAAGAACTGAATGCTCTTCTTGGTGAAAGCGACAAAACTTAACACTGTTGCATTTATAAACAAGTTTTAACGTCAAAAAGCTCTTTTTTTCGTTATGCTCTCTTTGTAAAAACATAATGATAAGTTACAAGGAGTGCCAAATGATCGTTAGACGAGCGACTTTTGAAGATTTAGAGCAACTCGCCGTTTTATTTGATGAATACCGCCAGTTTTATGGGACCTCTTCTAATTTTAATGAATCTCTTCACTTCCTTAAACAACGTTTTGAGAATAGAGAAAGTGTGTTCTTTATTCATATTAAAGACGATAAAATTACGGGTTTTATTTTACTCTATTTAGGTTTTTCTTCAGTTGCTTGTTCAACTTACTATATCTTAGATGATGTCTATGTTACACCCGTTTTCCGTCGTCAAGGTTCAGCTAAACAGCTCATCGATACAGCAATCTTATTTGCAAAACAAGAAAATGCATTGCGGATTAGTTTAGAAACCCAAAGTAACAACCATGAATCTCATCGTTTATATGAACAAATGGGATTCATTCGAGATAGTGAGTTCCAAACTTTTCATTGTTTCCTCAAATAATATTTTGAGCGAGCTGTTTTTGTTGGTCAGATAAATACACCCATTCTCCATCTTCAAGTTCAGGTAAAACCAATTGTCCTACTTGATGGCGATGCAATGCTTCTACTTTATTTCCTACAGCTGCAATCATTCTTTTTACTTGATGATAAACACCTTGATGAATTGTCATAGTTAATTGATGAGTTGCTAATATCTCTACATCCGTTGCAGCAAACACACCTTTTTCTTGATGCAAACTTACGCCTTGACTCAACATTTCAATTTGCTCAGGTGTGACTGGATCTATAGTCGTAACATGATAAACCTTTGGGACATGTTTACGAGGATGGGTTAAAGCTTGAAGATATTTACCATCATCGGTAAGTAAAAGTAAGCCTGTGGTATCTTGATCTAGACGGCCAATGGCTTGCACGCCACGTTGAATCATGATTTCCGGTAAAAGACTAAATACACTTTGATGATGGTGAGGCTGATGTGAACATTCAAAACCTTTTGGTTTTTTTAAAGCGAGGTAAACTTTTTCTCTATATTGATAAGTTTCTCCAAAAAGAGAAAATTCTAAATTTTCAGGAGAGAATTGTTTTTTAAGTTCACTTACAACCTCTCCATCAATACTTACAGATCCATTTTTTATTAACTGCTGACAATATTTACGTGAACCAAACCCTTGTGATTGTAAAATTTTTTCCAGCAGCATGAAGTTTTCTCATTAGAACTAAGCTGTTATTTTAACGTAGTTTCTATTTTTTGCTAAACACTACTCTCTACTGTTTTCATCTATTTGATTTAAGGTGCTCTCTTACTCTTCCACTACTCGATAAATATTTTCGTTTTGTTCACTTTCAAACAATAATTCAGTGGTAGGCAAAATAATTTCATTATCAACAATAATATGCTCAATACGTTGGCTCAGCTTTAAAGGCTCATTTTCATGTTCCACTAAATTTTTCTTTAGTTGCGCTTTTGCATCATGAATCTGGTCAAACTGATCTTTGATCTTAATATCTATAATATCCATAAAATTATCCTGTACTCATGAGTAATCACTATTTTTATATCACAACTTTAAGAAACTAAATTTTTTAACTTGTTAATTTATATAACATTGTTTCCAAGCGTAACCAGAAATTAAAAATCTTTATCATTTATAGATATACAATGATTTTTTATCAAAAATAAGATTTAAAATCAGCTATATCTTTTAAAGCCTTCACATCAATACTCTTAAATATTATACAATTCCACTTATTTACTTCCTCTGCACTCCCCATGCTTGCCCAATTTGATGTGAATTTAGTTGTTTTACTCGTCCTGCTGATTTGCGGCTTATTAAGTCAAAATGCAGCTGTAACGATTGCAGCAGGTGTGCTCATTGTCGTTAAAATTACGCCATTAAATGAGTTTTTTCCCTATATTCAAGCTCACGGTCTTAATTTAGGAATTCTTATTTTAACAATTGGTGTACTTACTCCAATTGCCAGTGGCAAGCTCAGCGGCGAGAGTATTTTAAAATCATTTATTAGTGTTAAATCACTGGTGGCTATCGCAATTGGCTTATTAGTCGCTTGGTTAGGTGGTCGTGGCGTAAAACTAATGTCGAGTCAACCCGATGTGGTTGCAGGTTTACTCATTGGTACGGTCGCTGGTGTTGCTTTACTCCGAGGTGTACCAGTCGGTCCTCTGATTGCAGCAGGTTTACTCTCTTTATTCATTGGTAAATAAGAAGTCGAAATAAAAAGGTGCAATTAAGCACCTTTTTAAATACTTAGGCTAAATTAACTGTTTTAGCCGGAATAATAGGCGTTTCGTTTTAAAGAGAACTTTTCCAACTGCTTTAAAAAGCCTTCAAAATAACTTTTCTCTTTTTCTTCAGTTCGATAACCTGCATATAAAGTTCGTCTTAAACCTGTATGAGAAACACAATCTAAACGACGACTTGTGACCCATCCTTTTTGTTCATATTCATTTACGACCCAATCAGGTAAAGCAGCGATACCGCGTCCACTTGCAACAAGTTGAATAAGCATTTGGGTTAAATCTGTTGTTCGTATTTGCTTAGGCTGAATATTCGTAGGAATAAAAAGTTTAGACATAATATCTAAACGATGTTTATCAACTGGATAAGTAATTAAAACTTCTTCGGCCAGGTCTTGAACTGTAATATTTTCAGCCCGCACCAAAGGATGAGTATTTGATAAGACTAAACGTGATTCGTATTCAAAAATTGGAAAATACTCAATTCCTTTTAAAGCAATTGGATCAGCTGTAATCAATAAATCAAATTCTGCATTTTGTAAAAGTTCATGCGGATTGGCCTCAAAACCTGAGGCAAAATCTAAATCAACATCTGGATATTGCTGGCGATACTGATTTAACAAAGGCATTAACCAGTCAAAACAACTATGACATTCCGATGAAAAAATAATTCTACCTGTCTGCCCATGCACAATACGTGTGATATCACTGTGAGTAATCTGAATTTGTGGCAAAACATCATCAGCTAACTTCAGTAACCGCTGTCCAACATTAGAAAAGCTAACAGGTCTGCTTCGACGATTAACCACTTCTACCCCATACCAATGATCTAATTCTTTTAATTGATGGGAAATTGCAGATGGTGTTAAACAAAGATCGTTAGCTGCCGAAACTAATGAACCATGCTCACGTAAAGCAACTAAAGTTTTAAGGTGACGAATTTCTAACATGGACCAAGCCTAAAAAGAGATTTATCTACAAATGGATAAAGCTCATCTTTACTTTTCCACAAAACTTTCGACAAATCTTTATTGATGAATTTTATTCACTTTAACACAAAATTAGTTATTTTGTCTCAACATGAATTTTATTTCACTATTTTTATTTACGATGAATTTTGGTATCTTCAAAAAAAGTAGAAAATTAACACGATTTTATGAAATTTTTTAAGTCGTTAAAAAAGTATGAAAACCTAAAATAGACCTCATAAAGGTCTATTTTTTAAAACATTAAAAGCTACTGTGGTAATACATTTAAACTAATAATTGTATAGCTCTGATCTTTAGGTTTTAATTTCAAATTTAAAGGAGCGGTTACTTCTACTAGATATTCTCCAGTTTTTGGAAATACAAGCTCAACCTGACCGTTGTTCTCTGCCTTAAACTGCTGAACCTGTTTGTTAGTTGCACCCTTTTCTCTTAAATTAACTTCCGCATAAGCTAAAGGTTGTCCTTTTTCAGTGATAGCTAATTTAACAGGTTGAGCAGCTTTAATTTGATTTGGGTGTACAGAGAAACTAACTTTAATCGGTGTATTTGGAAGGTGAATATCTGAAACTTTTCCTTTAGAAAGATAACTCTGCAATATCCACTCACGTGTTACTTGCTCTGTTTTAATTGTCTTTGTTTTAAGATCAGTCGGAATCAAATATTCACGTTCTGCTTTAGGGGGAGCTTTGTCAGCTGGCAAATCAAAAAATAGATGCCAAGCTTTTTGGTTATATACATATTTTAAAGGATAACTCGCCTGAGTTTGAACAATATATGTACCTTCTTCAGGTAGCTCTACATCAAACACACTTACAGACTTATGCAAAGCTTCTGAGTTGACAGTTTTAAGCTCATTTTTAGGTGTGATTACGGTAAGTTTCGCGTCCTTTAAAGCATATTCACTATTTAATGCTTCTTCAGCATAACCAGCAATTACAGGCATTTGGGTTTGTTCGGTTTTATAAGCTATAGGTGCTACATAAGGTTCGTGAGCGAAGCCTGTTGTACATATCAATACAAGTGACGTTATTAGAAATCTATTCATTATTACAAAATCCTGTTGTACACAAAGTTAAATAATTTCAGACAAAGTATAAGCACATACAGTATACACAAATAAAAATAATTCTTATTATCATTAATGGGTTTAATTTTATATCGGAAAAAATATGTAATCATTCTCTCAATATTTTAGTTTTTTATTATTCTGTTCACTTTTCCCTTATACTTCTCTTTTTTGTGTTTTCCCTTAACTTATTATGGCGTCCCCGCAATCCCCTCTTTCTAAACATCAACATTATTCTCTCTTTTTAGCAATTTTCTCACTCGCTGTGGGTGGTTTTTGTATTGGAACCACTGAATTTGTCGCAATGGGACTTATTCAGGAAATTGCAAATAATTTACATATTACAGTACCTGAAGCTGGCCACTTTATTAGTGCCTACGCATTAGGGGTAGTTATTGGTGCTCCTATTATCGCTATTCTTGGAGCCAAAGTACCTAGAAAAACTTTATTACTTGGCTTAATGCTTTTTTATGGAATTGCTAATGCTTGTACCGCTTTGGCTCATACTCCTGAAACTGTCTTAATCTCACGTTTTATCGCTGGTTTACCACACGGAGCATATTTTGGAGTCGGTGCGTTAGTTGCAGCTGAACTAGCGGGTCCATCAAGAAGAGCTTCTGCTGTTGCTCAAATGATGATGGGACTTACTGTCGCAACTGTAATTGGTGTTCCTCTAGCAACTTGGTTAGGTCAAAACTTTGGTTGGAGAGCAGGTTTTGAATTTTCGGCCACCATTGCTTTTGTTACTTTAATTGCTGTTGGCTTCTTTGTACCTAATATTCCAGTCCAAGCTACTGCCAGTATAAAAACAGAATTAGCTGGCCTTAAAAATATCAATATGTGGTTAACACTAGCAGTAGGCGCCATCGGTTTTGGTGGCATGTTTTCTGTTTATAGCTACGTTTCCCCAATTTTGACTGAATATACACAAGTTAATATCCAAATCGTTCCAATTGCCTTGGCTATTTGGGGTGTTGGTATGGTTATTGGAGGTCTAACGGCAGGATGGCTTGCAGATAAGAACCTCAACAAAACTATAATAGGCGTATTAATTAGCTCAGCTATCGCTTTTGTGGTTGCTAGCTTCTTAATGAGTAATATCTATACTGCTATCGCCTCTTTATTCTTAATTGGTCTCACGGTAATGGGATTAGGTGGAGCATTACAGACTCGTCTAATGGATGTAGCGGGCGATGCTCAAACTTTAGCAGCATCACTTAACCACTCTGCCTTTAATATGGCCAATGCCTTAGGTGCATTTTTAGGAGGTTGGGTGCTCAGTCATCAAATGGGTTGGATCGCACCAATCTGGGTGGGTTTTGTTTTAAGTCTCGGCGGTCTTATCATTTTACTTATTGCATTTGCAGTAGAAAAAGCCAGTAAAAAAGCTTAATTAAGAGTGAAGCTAACTTATTTTTCTAATCAGTTAGCTTTCCACCACAGTGTGGGCAATAACATTTTTTCTCTCGAGCTGATTCATCTTCCTCTAATACTTTTTCACGCATAATTTGAATAATCAGGTTATGCGCTTGCTCTTTGGGTAATCCCACTTTTTGACGGACTCGTTCTATTTCAATTTCATCATGTAAAATATCAATGCCTCGTGCTTGAAGTAACTCACGAAATTCTTGCTCTAATCTTTGATTACGTTGATTAAGCTCATTTGCGAGTCCAGATGCCAAAATACCTGCGGGTAATGCTGCAATACCTACACCCAAAATAGTAATAAGCGCCCCTAATAACTTTCCTAGGCTAGTTACCGGAGTGACATCACCATAGCCTACTGTAGTTAAGGTAACCACTGCCCACCACATAGATTTAGGTATTGAACTAAAAGCTTCTGGCTGAGCTTTATTTTCAACTACGTAAATTCCAGAAGCAGTCATAATAATCATGATAATTAAAATAAAGATAACGGCTTGAAAAGATCCTTTCTCACGTTTAATCACGCATAACAGTATCTGTAGCGAGATGAAATAGCGTGTTAATTTTAATAAGCGGAGTAAACGTAAGATTCTAAGCATACGAAGGTCGATTCGTACAAAGAAATTTAGGTAAGCCGGTAAAATTGCCATCAAATCAATTATAGCTTCACCGCTTTTCATCCAGTTCAAGCGGATTTTCCATGAGGGTTGTGTCGTATCTCGATCAGCAATACTCCACAATCTTAATAAATATTCGATACTAAAAATTGCGATAGAAATATTTTCAAAGTAGTCAAACCAAATACGATAACTTGTGTACAGATCATTTACTGTTTCCAATAAGACCGCAGCGACATTACCAATAATTAAAACAACTAAAAAATAGTTAATGCATTTACTTACCGTAGTTTCACAGTCATGGTTATGAAGATTATTATAGAAAAACTTACGCAATCCCTTCAAAGCTGAATTTTGCATATGGCTCTGACCACTTGATATTGTAGTTATAGTAAGCGCTTAGTCTGTATTCACCAATATAGTCTCTAACAATTTTTGCTTTTACTTACATCCATATTTAAGGCTTAAACTTTACTTCGTGCATCAATCCGCGGCTACACACCGGAATTCTTTTTCTTCCCACCACATCACATCGTAGATGCCGGGATGTGATTTTAAAATAATATTTATATAGTTTTGCAGCACCATAATATGATGAGTAATATCAAGCTTTCTAAATAGAAATTTTCTTAAAATTGGAGTATTTGGAGAAATAAAAATTGCGAATCCATTGCTATATTCTTCATAAACGCTGATTCCAAGATACATTGTTATTTCAGGTAGTGGAATCTCAATTTGCCACCCCCATTTCTCACTATATAGTTCTATATTTAAATGATATCTATTCTTTAATATACTAAAAATATATTGCGCAATATCTTCAGTTTTTTGAACTAAAATACCACCTTCATTAGCATAAGATTTTTGATCATATAATTGATAATCATCAAATTTAAATTCAACAATTGTCTTTAACATTCTTAAGTTCCCTATATAAAATACTCATATTTTTTTTAATTATTATTAAGTTCATTCAATTATTTTAAAGCAAAAAACGTTTTAATATCTAGAGTAATATTTATTTTTACATTTTCATTAAATAAAATTTGATCTATTTATTATTTTTAAAACTAATTATGTATAAAGTCTCATTTAAATAAAAAAGGAGCTGAATAATCAGCTCCTTTTTTGTACTAAATCGACATATTAAGTCAATTGAGCAGCTTGGATTTTCTTAGTATCAACTTGATCAGCTTCTTTAGTATATTCACTCATCTTGTCAAAGTTTAAGTATTTGTAGATGTCAGCAGAAGCGCTGTCGATTTGCGACGCGTACTGTTGATATTCTTCTGGGCTTGGTAATTTACCAAGAACCGCAGCTACAGATGCAAGCTCAGCAGACGCTAAGTAAACGTTTGCACCTTGACCTAAACGGTTCGGGAAGTTACGAGTAGAAGTCGATACACATGTTGTGTTCGGCGCTACACGTGCTTGGTTACCCATACATAATGAACAACCAGGCATCTCTGTACGTGCACCAGCACGGCCATAGATGTTGTACAAGCCTTCTTCCATTAATTGATGCTCGTCCATACGAGTTGGTGGAGCCAACCATAAACGAGTAGACAATGAACCACCAGGTACTTTGTCAAGTAACTGACCAGCTGCACGGAAGTGACCGATGTTCGTCATACAAGAACCGATGAATACTTCATCAATCTTGTCACCTTGAACATCAGAAAGAAGTTTCGCATCATCTGGATCGTTCGGGCAGCAAAGAATTGGTTCTTTGATGTCAGCTAGATCGATTTCGTAAACTTTTAAGTATTCAGCATCCGCATCCGCTTTTAACAAGCTTGGGTTATCTAACCACTTCTGCATGTTTTCAGCACGACGAGCAAGTGTACGTGCATCACCATAACCTTCTGCAATCATCCACTTCAACATAGTGATGTTAGAACGTAGGTATTCAGCAACTTTCTCTTCAGAAAGTGTGATTGAACAGCCTGCAGCAGAACGTTCAGCTGACGCATCAGAAAGTTCGAATGCTTGCTCAACAGTCAAGTCATTTTCCATTTCTGATAAATCGATCTCAAGTATACGACCAGAGAAGATGTTTTTCTTACCTTTCTTCTCTACAGTTAAATCACCCGCTTGAATTGCATAGTAAGGAATTGCATGTACAAGGTCACGTAAAGTGATACCAGGTTGCATTTTACCTTTGAACTTAACAAGTACAGACTCAGGCATATCAAGTGGCATAACACCAGTTGCTGCTGCGAACGCAACAAGACCTGAACCCGCTGGGAATGAAATACCGATTGGGAAACGAGTATGCGAGTCACCACCAGTACCTACTGTATCTGGAAGTAACATACGGTTTAACCAAGAGTGGATAATACCGTCGCCTGGACGTAGAGATACACCACCACGGTTCATGATGAAGTCAGGTAATGTATGGTGAGTTGTTACATCAACTGGTTTTGGATACGCAGCAGTGTGACAGAAAGACTGCATCACTAAGTCAGCTGAGAAGCCCAAGCACGCTAAGTCTTTTAACTCATCACGAGTCATTGGACCTGTTGTATCTTGAGAACCAACAGTTGTCATTTTAGGTTCACAGTAAGTTCCTGGACGGATACCTTGGCCTTCTGGTAAACCACATGCGCGGCCAACCATTTTTTGAGCTTGTGTGAAGCCTTTGCCAGTGTCAGCAGGTTGTACTGGAGTACGGAACAATGTAGACGGTGCAAGACCTAATTCTTCACGTGCTTTAGCAGTTAAACCACGACCAATGATCAAGTTAATACGACCACCAGCACGTACTTCGTCTAAAAGTACAGGAGTTTTAAGTTCTGCTTCAGAGATTTGTACGCCATCTTTAAAAGCAGTTACTTTTGCAGCAGCGTGGTCAATCTTCAATACTACTTCGTCGCCCATGTTCATGTTAGCAACGTCGATTTCTACAGGTAATGCACCTGCATCTTCCATAGTGTTAAAGAAAATTGGAGCGATCTTAGAACCTAAGCACACACCACCATCTTTTTTGTTTGGGATGTGTGGAAGTTCATCACCAAAGAACCAAAGAACAGAGTTAGTTGCAGACTTACGGCTTGAACCCGTACCAACAACGTCACCTACGTAAGCAACTTGATTGCCTTTCGCGATAAGTTCTTTAATTTGGCTTAATGGACCAACTTCACCTGGTTTTTCAGGGTTGATACCATCACGCTCGTTTTTCAACATCGCATTTGCGTGTAATGGAATGTCTGGACGGCTCCAAGCATCTTGAGCTGGAGACAAGTCATCAGTGTTTGTTTCACCTGTTACTTTGAACACAGTGATTTTGATTTCTTCTGGAACGTCAGGACGGCTAGTGAACCATTCTGCTTCAGCCCAAGATTGTAAAACAGCTTTAGCAGCTTCATTACCAGCTTTTGCTTTATCTGCTACGTCATGGAAAGCATCAAATACAAGAAGAGTTTTCTTTAATGCTTCAGCGGCTAAGCCTGCAAGTTCAGCATTGTCAAGAAGCTCAACAAGTGGTGCTACGTTATAACCACCTAACATAGTACCGAGTAAGTAAACTGCACGTTCTTTAGAAACGAGTGGTGAAGTTGCTTCGCCTTTTGCAATCGCTGCCAAGAACGCTGCCTTTACGTAAGCTGCTTGGTCAACACCTGCAGGAACACGGTTTTCAAGCAAATCAACCAAGAACGCTTCTTCGCCTGCTGGTGGATTTTTTAGTAATTCAACAAGCTGAGCTGTTTGAGCGTCATCAAGTGGCTTCGGTGGGACTCCGAGTGCGGCACGTTCTTCAACGTGTTGGCGGTAAGCTTCTAGCACGGTGTTCATTCCTCTTTTTTTGAAAAATTACTTGCAAATTCCAGCTTTCTTAAAAGCTTCACAAGTAATATGGACTACAAAAGTTTACTAGAGTTCAAGGTAAAAGTTAATGAGCGCGGGGTGTTTCTCCGTGATGCCCATTATTTTGTATCTAAATACCCATGTACAAATAATGAGCATATTGGGCAAACTTGAACTATTTTTGAGCAAAAAGAGCTTTAGCTGGATAGAATTCAATAATCTGATCTTCAATTAGAACGATTTATATTTTGGCATTTTGTCATGCGGTGTTGCCAAACATTCATCCATCATTTGCTTTCTAACTTTTTCTTGAATTGCTTGAGAATCTTTTGTCAGTTCTTCTTTTGGAATTGCGTAAACTTTCTCAATAATATTAAGAATGAATTTTTTAGTTATCTCATCTTCAATCTTATTTGCATGCTCGATAGCCTGAGTTTTTTCAATAGCTTGTTGACGATCAAAAACAATACTTCTAGCTGCATTTCCTACGCTAGTACAAAAGCCGTGCCACTGCTCTTCTGGTGTTAACGGCTTCTTTTCTGAACAACCGACAAAGAACAAACTCACTGCAATCAATAAAATCTTTTTCATCACTTCACTACACTAATTATTGCTGTTCATATCATACGGAAAATCATCATTTTTGCAAAAACTGCTATAAAAAAACCGAGATAGCACAACCTCGGTCTTTTATTTCAGGCACTAGAAATGCCAGTTTCATGATTCGGATTAATTAAAGAACTTAATATCCGTAGGTGTTGATATTTTTGCTGCATCGCCAGCTGGTTTTAAGGTGCCATTTTTTTCGTCAAAACGGAATAAACTAATGTTATTACTAAAAACATTGGTCACATATAGATATTTACCAGATGCATCAAATGAGAACGCGCGTGGTTCAATACCATTGGCTTTATAAACTGCTGGTTTACCAAGCAATCCACTCTGTTGGATTTTAAATACCAAGAGTTTATTGTCCGCCCCCCGATTGGCAGCAATCACATATTTACCATTTGGACTAAGAATAATTCCACTCGCGCTCTTAAATTCAGGTGTTTTGTCCTCATGGATCAGTTTCAGCTCAGCCACTTTTTTCAAATGACCATCTTGCACGTTAAATGTCACAATCTCACTCCGCATTTCTGCGGTAACGTACGCTTGTTTGCCATTTGGTGAAAAGACCATATGGCGTGGGCCAGAACCATGGGTAAAAGTCACATCTCGAGTGCTATCCGCTTCGAGTGGTTGAGGCTTGTTAGGGTTATAACGGAAGGTGTAGATTTTGTCATTTCCAAGATCGCTAGCATATAGATACTTACCGTCTGGGCTGAAGGTTGTCGAATGTGCATGACCACTGTCCTGACGACCTTTGACGTGACCAGAACCTTCGTTAAAAACAATATTTTGTACTTTTTGACCTAAGTGGCCATTTGGTAAAATTGGTAAAACAGCCACACCACCACGACCTTTATCAAATGCCGAATAGTTCGATACAAACAGGAATTTACCGTCTAAACTGATTGATGCATGTGTTGGGTGCCCACCATGGCTATCCACAGTGTTCAATACTTCTACCTTTCCATTTTGAATTGATAATGCAGTCACCGCTCCTTCATTTTCTTCATTAGTGGTATATGCAAAACGCCCATCTTTCGACTTCACAATCCAAGAAGGACTTTTCATTTTCAACACATTAACTGGAGTTAAAGTTCCATCGCTATTTACTTTAAGCTGATACAAACCTTCACTGGCTTGTTTTGGTTTTTGCACAAGTGGCGCATCAGGAATTGATGTCCATGTTCCGACTAAAGCAATTTGTTGTTGTGCGGCATTTACGGCGGAGCCCCATCCCAATGATAAAAGCGTCAATGACAATGTTGCTGTTAACTTTTGAATTAGCTCACGATATTTAATATTTGTATCGCTTTCCTTGCTATGTTTAATTTCAACACAAGTATCTATTTTCACTAGTATATCCTTGAAAAATTACCTTATTTGCACTTATCAACAAGGTATTATTAATTTAATTTCGTTTGATAATTCTGAAAACTAATTTATAAAACAGCAATTTTCAAGTGAATTTTCTTTAATCATAAGCCTGATCAAGGTTTACGGACGTAAAAGAGAATGGATCGTGTATAAGATAAATATTCAATTTTTTAAGTCTTATGAAGATGTTATCAAATAAAAAGCCCACTTGAGGTGAGCTTTTTATTTATGAGTCGTATTGAAACCCATTAAGGCATTTCCGATACTAACGTACTTTTAATGCTTGATTTCCACCCACTAAAAACGCCAGTTATAGAAAAGGTCGATTGCTCTTTCTAAAGACTGACTCGCTTCTAGATATAAACGTCGATTCATTTGATAACGTAAAGTGAGTTTATTTACTGGCGTAAACACTCCGACACCATAACGAATAAACAGATCTGGTGTGATATAACCCGTTAAACTCACTTGCGTATCATCACCTGTACCCTGTGCATCTAAAGCAAGGCCGCTCAAACCAAACGTACGTCCAATCTGATTCGTTAAAGCACGTGTACCACCTAAGCCCATACTAATACCTGCAGCCGCAATGGTGTTGTTTACATCAGATTTAAAGCCCTCTGCATTACTCAAGCCACTCGAACCTTCATTAATACGTCCAGTAACAAGCGCATTTAATGCTTCTTGTTCAGATAGACCTGCATCGTTATAAACCTGAATGTTTGGTGATGTCGCCGTACCTGTCACACGAACACCAACCATACTACCTTGAACATTTTTATTCGCATCGATATCTAAAGTCGGGTTTGCCAATGGTCCATTAAAACGGGCAATTGCTCGGTTCAAGTCTAGACTTTGTCCATAAGCTTCAATTTTCACTTTTTGGCTAACACCAATCGCGCCGTTAGCCCTCATTGCCGTCTCAAAGCCACGTTGGCTTAAGTTTAGACGGCCAACTAATGGAATATTACTGTTAAAGCCTTGGAATATCACTTGTTTTCCAATATTAACAGAAATATCAGCTCGAATATCCCAAGGTTTAGCAGCCCGTAAAATTGCAAGTGGGTCTTGACCTTGGCGTACGATACGAACATCTGATGAGGTATTAATAATTGGTGCAGTTGTTTCTGGCATTGAAATACGTGCGCGAGGAACATCTACGGATCCTTTTAAACTTAATCGCTTATCAAAAGGATACATATCAAGTGTCAGGTTCGGGTTAGCAATCGCGGTAATTAATGGAGCTTGACGCACCAATAAATTATCACCTTTCAGATTTAATTGAAGGCGTGGTGCATCTTTCCATTCAAAACTACCTTTAAGTAAACCCACACCTTGTCCACTGTTAAATGCTCCATCAATTGTTGCCATATCTTGACGAATTGATGAGTAAACCTGAACATTGGTTAAATTAACTGGCAAAGAAATCATACTGATTGCACCATTTTTCAGACGCATTTCACCAGTAAACTGAGGTTGAGTTAACGTACCGTTGATTTTACCTGCCAAGGCTAAGGTACCACTCATTGAACGGACATCTTGGATAAATGGTTTTAAGACTTTTAATTGAACATCATTAAAAGCCACCTCACCATGCATTGGCATTGATGACTGGAATGGATTAACAATAACGTTCGCATAACCCGTACCAATATCAGGTGTTTTAACATCAACTCGGAATAACAGCCCTTCTGATACACTTTTTGCAATCACACCCAACTCATCATAAGCCAGAGTAGTTGCAGGATCTTGCGGATCTTCAGCGGCTAAACCAATTTCACCTTTACGCGTAATTAAACGTGCATCAAGTTTTGGATTACCACCATTTACCCATGATGCCTTGGCATAGCCATTTAATTGTCCAGTCATTGCCAAACCTTCTGGCATAAATGCCGCGAAGTCGCTTAAATCCATGTTCTGAGTTACAAAGGAAACATTACCTCGTGCTTTACTCACTCGTACCGGCTGATCGAAACAGAGTTGACTGTTAGTACTTTGCCAGCAATGTTGACCCACATATAGCTCAGACTTAGCAGAAGAAAAAATTACTGGAGCATTTTGATTTTGTGCCAGACGGATACGTCTTGAATCAAAACTTCCTTTTTGGATTTGTCCTAACCAATCATTATTTTGGTTAAAACCGCCAGCTAACTGAACATAGAATTTAGAAATACTATTATTGCCGAGTAGTTTCAATAAATGCGCTTTTCTTGTTCCTGTTAAATTCACTTCCGCAGACTGGATTTGTCTATTTCCGCTACGCAAATTATCTAATTTTGCGGTTAATTGAGTCGGTGTTGTTTCCGAAGTTGGAAGCTCACCTTGAATACTCAATCTCTTTACGCTGACTAGTGTATTAAAAGCAAAATTATCTACTGCAATATTTGCTGTTGCTTTTAAACGTGGTTGTGATTGAACATTCAGATCACCATAAGCTCGACCACGCAGCCCTGGATATAACTCGTAGAGTGCTGGTGCATTCAGCTTAATTTTTAGATTTTGTGCATTGCCCGTAGCTTGTAACTGGTTCTGCCCATACACTAAAAATAAGTTATTTGCTTCAAACTGCTGAGGTAAAAAGCCATTTTGATTGGAATCCATCAATAGAGATAGATTACCTTTACCTCGAACAGGTTTATTATTTAAAAAGCCTGCAAGATTCAATTGCTGAATATTAATTCGCTTCAAGTGATCAGACCAAACCCCTTGAGTTTTCAGATTCCCTGAAATTTCACCTTTAACAGTTGAGGCAAAATATTGAGGTTTAAAGCGTACCAATGAACTATTAATATCCCATGCGATACGGTCTTTTAAATTTACAGAACCAGTAGCATAGATTTTCCCAGCCACACCATCGTGTTGTAATTGGCTAATTCGAATAAAATCCGGTGTGCCGGCTATAGAAAACTTCAACAAACCATTTGCTTGTTTTAAGGCTTTTAAAGACCCGTCATAATTAACTGCAAAGCCTTTAAACCCGCCACCAGCTTTCACATCATGAAATAATAATGCAGCAGTACTTTTTCCACCTAAACTTACAGTTTCTTGACCTGCTTGAGCCAATCGACCCGTTAAATCAATTTTCTCAAATTGGATAATTTGCTGATTTGGTTTAGCAAAACCATTTGCCTTAATTGAACCATTTAACAAATTAACTGGCGCTGCGGCCTGAATACTTTGCGGATTAAAATCTTTTGCATTTAACAAAGCATTCCAAGCGAGCTGACGTTTTTCAGTAGGTAATAAAACTTTAGCCTGACCCGTTAAGCTACCTTTTTCAGCAGTGAAACTAAAATTAGGAACATTTAAGATATTATCTTTAACATTTAAATTGGCTAGATATTGTCCTGCTGGCAATAAAGTTTTTTCATGCTGATATACTTTTGTTGCAACTTTAATATCTTGCTGACCGTCACGTAATGTTAAATCGACTTGCCCCTTATCACTGCTTAACCATCCAATATAAGGCATTGCACGGTCTATTTTCGTCCAAGCTACATTCATGAGCATCGGTTGAGGTTTATTATTCTTTTCCGGAGCCTGATTAAGTTTGAGTTTCCACGACTCATACCGGTCAAAGTCAATGTTAGCAAATACTTCTGTACCTTTTTCCAAAGACCCAGTTGAGGCAACAGCCGCATCTAAACTTGGCGGTAAAAAGTCTTGAACCACCTGAGGAATTGCTTTGTCTTTAGGATTAAGGTGATCTAAACGGCCTTTAATATCCCAAGTAACATGATCTTTCCAATTCACTAAACCTTTAAGGTTAACGGCACCTTTCATAACTTGGCCGTTAAAATTAGTAATATTAAGCTGATGAACCAAATCAGTATTCATTAAAGCGTTGTACTGACCTTCAGGTAAATTTTCACCTTTTAAATCTGTATCAAGTGCCAAATTAAGTTGTTTAATATCACCTTGAAACTTGATCACACCATTTTTTGCAAAGAGTTTCTGCTCTTCTAGCAAAGGTAAGTGATAGTTTTTTAGCAATAATTCTCCCTGCATTGGAACTTCATCGCGAACAGGATGCAGTACAACCCAACCCGTCAATAGATCAGGAGTAGTTGTTGCTACACCAGCTTTTAAAGTATCTAAACTTCCGCGAGCTGCAACTTTAATATTTTGAATATTTAAACTGTTTAAAGATGGGATTCTTAAATCCGCCGTAGCATTTAATGGATATTTACCACTAAAATCCATTTTCCCTGTCGCGTTATGAACTGAGAGATAACCCATATCCATACTGGATTTTTCAAACTCTAGTTTGGTTTCTGACCAAAGTGCATCTTGCAAATGAACGTCATGAAAACTTATATCTGAGGTTGCTAGTTTAATCTCTAAATGATCAACATCCCCTTCATTTACCCGCAAGACAAAAGGTAATTTAATTGGTTTAAATTGGAATGGCTCATCTGAGGATGGCATTTTATCAATGATGCGTAGATTACGTACATCCGCATGGCTTAAATGCACTTCTTTTTCTAATAATAAAGAGCGCCATCCTAAGCCTACATCAGCTCGATCTAATGAGACATCGACTTCCTTTAATTGCACCAATACATTTTTAAGGATGATGCCCCGCAGTAAGTTGCCGCCTTCATATTCATATTTAATTATTTTCTGAGCTTCTAAAACCCGATCTAATAAAAAACGACTTCCGCGATCTGTTGACATCATAATGACCAACGAAGAAGCCAACAATAACAATATGATCAATATCGTCAGCAAGAAGCTACGCAAAATGCGACGCTTCTTCTTAGGAGAGCTAGGTGCCGAAGTGGGCTGCTGTTCTACTTCCGCCATAAAATAAACCTAATAAAATTTTATTTTTAAAGTTGTGGGCCTATAAAGAAATGTAGACGAATCGGATGATTTTCATCTGAAATACCCGAAGCGACATCTAAACGGATTGGCCCGATTGGAGACTTCCAGCGAATTCCCACCCCAACGCTATAAGCTGCCGGATTATTAAAGTCTTTATCGTAAGCATTACCAAAGTCAGAGAAAACGGCTGCTCGCCATCCATCTTTGAACTGATAATTATATTCTAAAGAACCTACAGCTAAAGCTTGGCCCCCAATTTTATATCCATCTACTTCTGGAGAAAGACTCTTATAGTCAAATCCACGAATTGTTTGGTCACCACCCGTAAAGAATCTAAGATTGTACGGAACTTTATCAAAGTCATCCGTAAAGATGTAGCTAAGATCAGATCTTCCAACGAATTGGTGATCATCATTTTCACCTAGAGAATAAATAAATCTCCAACCTGCACTCGCAATTGCCATATTGGCATCAGACAGTAAACTCTCGCTACCTAGTTCTAATTTATAGGTTTGTTTAAAAGCTTTGGTTGGGTTTAAACGTGTATTACTCGAAGTTTTAGATGTTTCGTAACTAAATAATAATGCTTCTTGCTCAGATGCAGCCGTTTTAAATGCATCCGGTAACTCAGAAATATCAACATCCCCTTGTTGGGTCAAACGGTCTAAACGATAACGGACCCCAATAGTATGTTGCCAATTTCCTAATGGACGTTTGATTACGCGCTCGCCACCCACAACAGCAGATTCAGTTAACAGACTTACATCTGGGCCAATATCATCACGTGTTTCACGCTCATATCCGCCCACAATATTAAAATAGTCATTTAACGGGTGTTTATAAGGAATACTATATCGACCATCAATAGATTGACGAATTTGTGAGACTTCCAAGTTGGCATCAAAAGAATGACCATACTTATTTACAATAGAACGGCGATACTGACTACGTAGACGCGCACCCGTATCGGTGCCGTAACCAATACCAGTTTCCAAACTATTTAGCTTATCTGCATTTAAAGTCACAATAACCGGAATTCTTTTTGTTTCTCTGGCTTGGGCTTGTAAACGGTCTTGTTCTGTTTCTTGTTCGTCTTGTGGAACTGCTGCACTTTGCAACATCGCTGTTTGAGGCTCTGCCTCTTTTGCATTTTGTGTGCCAGCAAACTGTTTTTCATCTACTACGTTTTGTGTAACTTCTTTATTCGATGTCGCTAATTGACGCGCTTTAGCAAGTTGTCGTTGTTCTGGTGATAGTAAATTAGACTCATCAACATCGATGTTTTGTTCATCGACCAAAGCTTGTAAATCTGGCGGTAGCTCAAGTGGCTTTTCAATCGGATCTGGTTTGATACTATCAACCAAAGTGTAATTAAAATAACGTGAGTTGGTTAGATTGTTTGCTAACACATTCACACGCCAGAAGGCATAGTCATCACCCTCTTTCCAAGGTGCCATACTTTCTAATATATTTTGATTTAATGGCAAAGGTTTCGATGGATCACTCATACGAAACTCGACCTTATCTAATTTATAACGCTCGCCTGTCTCGTAGCGTAAATTAATATCAGCCTTATTTTCTGGCTGACTCACTTTCACGTCGTGCAGTCGCCAATAGGCATCAAAATAACCATTATCAGATGCTGCATCGACAATACGGCTTTTTGTGGTTTCATATAAACCATGGTTAAAGATATCACCGACATCTTGATCAGGAACTAAACGAATAACCTGAAATTGTGGCTGCTTTTCACCTGGGCCTGTAAATTCAATATTTTGCTCATTAATCCGTACTGGTTCATTTGGTGTAACTCGGACACGTACCCGAGTCGGACTTAATTTTTCAAATTTAAACTCAGCATTATAATAACCAACAGCTTGAGCAGCTTGATTACTCAATGTTCTAAGCTGAGGTAAAGCAGCATTAAAGTCTTCAAAAGACTCTTGCGTAAAGGTTGATAATTTACCTTTAATATTTTTAGCCAGCACATCTGAAGCGCCTTCCACTTCTGCACTAATACGCGGTACTTGCTCCATTGGAATTGCACGCGGCGGACGCACTTTATTTAAAATACGTTTAAAGAAGCCAGCTTGTTCAGGCGGTTCTTCAACTTCTGGCGTTAATTCAGGTAGTGTTTTCCCAGTCTCATTGGCTTCGACAACAATCTTACTATCAGATTTAATCTCCTGCATGAGCTGATCAATATTTACAGGTGCCTGATTAATTTGATTTAATTCAGATTGAGTTGCATCGCTTACAGTAACTTCAGGCTGTTTTTGTGCCCCATTTTGAAAGTTCTGTGCTTCACTTTTAGCTTCTTCCGCTACCCTATAAATTTCATTTGCCATGTTTTGATCAACAGGCAAGTCGGGTAAATCTTCAAGATTATCAAGAGTAATTGGCTTAAATTCATCAATTTGATTTGGAAATTGTTCTTGTTGTTGCAATATAGCCAAGCTATCTTGTTGCTGCTGAGCTTGGGTTACAAGTGTAGCAATATCTGTAACTGGAGCGGAGTATTGTTGATTAGTCTGAGCTAATTGTTCAGTTGACTCATCAGATACAGTCTGGTTTAAAGTGGATGAACTATTCTCAACAGAAGTTTGAGCAAAACTTGGCGTTACACAAACACTTAACAACAAGCTGCTACAAATAAGTTTAGGAATGCCCTGCATTTTTAAAATTAAATGCATAGAATGTGAGAGAGTTGACTGTTTAAACTTAATTTTAGAAGGCATAGAAAACTCTAGACTTATTTTTTAATAAAACGCACCAAGGTAAGTGTAAAACTCACTCAAAACCATTGATTTTTCATTTAATCAAGCGTTAAAAATATCATACATGGTTTTCGATGCAAATTAACACTCGGTCACATTTTTTTATAAAACACAATGAAGTTTGCACATGATGAAACAAGATGAGCACCTGATGACCTCACGTCGGTTTGTACCGATGTTTTTTACCCAGTTTTTTGGCGCATTAAATGATAACGTTTTTAAGCAAGCTTTATTATTGGTGATTACTTATGGATGGATTCAGCAACAATCTGCTCCTGTAAGCACACTTAATAATTTGGCAGCCCTCTTATTTATTTTGCCGTATTTCTTTTTTTCGGCAACTGCTGGGCAAATTGCAGATAAATATGAGCGTTCTCAACTCGTCCGTGGCATTAAAATTTTAGAAATCATCATTATGCTCATCGGTACTGCTGGTTTCATGTTGGGGCACTTATGGCTACTTCTTTTCGCTTTATTTTTAATGGGTACACATTCGACATTCTTCGGTCCCATTAAATACGCAATTTTGCCTGAAATCTTAAAACCGAATGAGTTAATGTCAGGTAATGCGCTATTTCAATCTGGCACATCCATGGCAATCTTGTTCGGTATGATCTTGGGTGGTGCCGTAATTGCCTCATCAGATGGAAATTTATTGTGGATTAGTATCACCGTAGTGGCTATTGCTTGCATAGGCTATTTATTTAGTCGCTTCATTTTGCCACAAAAAGTTGCCGCGCCTGACTTAGATATTGATTGGAATTTTATTCGTACCAGTTTCCAAACGATTAAATATGCTAAAAGCTTACCGTTAGTATTTACTATTTTGCTAGGCAACTCATGGTACTGGTTTTATGGAGCGACTTATTTAACTCAAATTCCGCAGCTGACCCAACAAAATCTGCATGCATCAGAAAATGTCGTTAGCCTTTTGCTGACTTTCTTCTCAGTAGGAATTGGTATTGGTTCACTGCTTTGCCGAAAGATTGGCGGTTCGGAAATTAATATTAAAATGGTACCGATCGGTGCAATTGGTCTTACTGTTTTTGCGCTTTACCTTGCCGCCAGTTTAGCTTTTGTACCTGAACGAACTGGAGCATTACTGACTTTAAAAGATATTTTCACTCAAGGCTGGGTTTACTACCACGTCATGTTAGCGGTGACTTTATTGGGAATTAGCGGTGGTTTTTACATTGTTCCTTTATATGCCATGATGCAGGCTTACTCACCACGTTCACATCGTGCTCGTGTTGTAGCAGCAAACAACATTTTAAATGCTGTATTCATGGTTTCTTCTGCAGTTTTTTCAATCTTAATCTTAAGTGTTTTAAAAATTGATATTAAAATACTATTTATTATTACAGCTGTACTTAGTGCAATCTTTAGTATCTGGCTTCTTGCCCGACTAAAGCCAATGCTTGCCACAGCACATCTTTCTTTAGAGGACTAATTTATGCGCCACTATACTGGAATTGATCAGCTTATTAACTCATTTGATCAAGCATTACGTAGTCTTGTTCCGGGTGCAACAGCAGCACAGCGTCAAAACCCAGCTGAAACAGTAGAAACAAAACTTGGTGTAGAAGATGCTCGCCATGTTGCAGGCCTAATGCGTGTTAATCATAGTGGTGAAGTATGTGCCCAAGCGCTTTATCATGGACAAGCATTAACAGCGAAATTACCCAATGTACGCCGTGAAATGCAGCAAGCAGCAATTGAAGAACAAGACCATTTAGCTTGGTGTGAAGATCGTTTAAAAGAGTTAAATAGCCATACAAGCTTATTAAATCCTATCTGGTATGGCCTCTCATATGGTATGGGCGCTCTTGCAGGTATTGCTGGTGATAAATATAGCTTAGGATTTGTTGCTGAAACTGAGCGTCAGGTAAGCATGCATTTGCAAGACCATTTAAATCAATTACCAGCTCAAGATGAGCGCTCTCGTAAAATTTTAGAGCAAATGAATGAGGATGAATTGCACCACCGTCATACTGCGCTTGAAGCAGGTGGTGTTGAATTACCTTATGCAGTAAAAATCAGTATGACTGCTATTTCAAAGTTAATGACAAAAACGAGTTATTACCTTTAAAAAAAACAAAGGATTGATCTTAATCAGATCAATCCTTTTTTCAAATATTATTTTAAACCGTGATCATATTTGAAACGTTCGATATCTCGAATTGAGTTCCAATAGTTGCGATTAATACGGTCACGATCAATTTGTAATTCTCTTAAAAGTTTACGATAACGTTCCCGCTCTTCTGGCTTTAATTTTTCGTTGTATGCACTGTCCGAATATTGCTTAAACTTTTCGTCATAACGATCATATTCAGCTTTTGCATTGTAGTAATCGGAAGCTGCACGATAGTAAGGTCTTAAACGACTACGCTGCTCAACTGGGCATACATTAATATTTCCATTCCCCTCTAAAGCATTATAAAAAATGTTCGCTGGCTGACAATAGTACCCTAGACCTTCTTTATACCCGCGATCATAAGACTTTTGATCTGGCACAATATTAGCCTTTCCACATGCTTTATAATATTGATCTAATCGTGGTGACAAGCCTTTTGAACCATCTTTCTCACCCACTAATGACCAATTTGCAGTCTTACATTCTTCTACGCTCATTGCAGCACAACCTGAGAGGCTGATGGCCAGAATGGCTAAACCGATATTTTTCATATTAAGAGAACTCAAAAATAAAATTTAAAAAAACGCAAAAAATAAAATTCCAGTACAGGGACTATATAAGTCTTGCTCTATTCAAGATTTATATATCAATGTTTAACTGGATAAGCGTTTAAGTTTAAAGTAGTTTGATCATCTCACCAAATTTAAGAACTATAATTCATAGCCAAGCCTGCAATATTTATCATCAGCGACAAATAAGATAACTGGACTTAGCTCAAATCATGATAAAGGCTGTAACCGTATGCAAAACAAGTTCCATTTCATAATTAGTATTAAACTTTAAAATTAACCACTGGATAAAGCGTATTGTCAGCCTTTAAAGTTTCACAATGCCAAAGCTCATATAAAGGAATTTTTACATCAAGTGCTAAGGGCAATTTTTTAGAATTAAATTGCATATGTTCCAGATCACTTCCCCACGCAATCAAATCTACATCTAAAGAAATATGGTGCGATGGACGAACACGCCCAGAATCTGACTCAAGTTGCTTTAAAAAAGATTCAATTTGTTCACATGATAAAGTGCTTTTTAATAGACATGCCGAATTCCAATAATCATCTCCAATGCCATCTCTGCATGGAATTTGATAAACAGATGAAAACTGCACTTTCCCCAATGTTGCTAATTGTGTGTAAGCAAAATTAAAGTGCTGATCTGCGTCTAAATTACTCGCCAGAGCGAGCGCAAAAATTGTTTCTGGTGCGTTCAAGACGAATTCCTACAGCATTAGCTTCTGCAATGATGGCTGGCTTACGGATGGTTATGATAATTTTTTCAATTGTTGGAAAGGTTTCAAATAAGCATTGCAAAACCAGATGGGCTGCATGTTCGATTAATTCAGGTTCGGCGTTTTGAATAGTTTGAGCCGATAACTCACAAATCTGCGCATAGTTGAGTGTGTCCTCAAGCTTGTCAGACTCTGCAGCACGGCTCAAATCATTATGGATGGTTAAATCCAACATTAAAGGTTGAATGATTTGTCTTTCCCAGTTGAAACAGCCGATCACTGTCTCAACCTTCAAGCCTTCAATAATAATGGCATCCATAAATTTAAACTGACCTTAGTGCTTTAACAACGAAGCAGGTTCCATATTTTGAACCATTTTCAAACGTTGGTCTGCATAAATATCAGTATATGGTGCGAGTACGCGCATAAAACGATCGAAATAAAGCATTTGCTTAAATAATAAAGCAAAATCACGTGGGAATTTAATACCGTGACGCTCGCCCACACCTACCATATCCATCATGATGTCATTTAAATCAGCTGGATTTGAAGACAATATCTGCTGTGGATCGGCCATTAATACGCCATTAAATAAACGCTCTAGATCATGAGCCAAAACCTGAACATCAATTTTGTTATGGGTCATACCCATTTTCAGCATATTTTCAGCCATTGCCTGATAATCGGTCTTTTGTAAGGCGTCCATAAACGCAATACATGCTGTCCAAACTTCAGGCTTTAACTGCCCCACGATACCAAAATCGATAAAACCAATACGTCCATCTTCAAGAAGCATTAGGTTCCCAGCATGTAAGTCAGCATGGAAACTCTTACACAACATGAGACTACCAAACCATGTATTCATGGCAGTAATCAATACTTGTGATGGATCTTTAGCATATTGTTTTACAACACTAAAGTCAGTCAAAGACACACCGTATAAACGCTGCATGGTCAAGACACGGCGCGTAGAAAACTGATGATAAACTTTAGGTGCAGTCGCAGCTTTATTTTGTGAAATGTTCAGATATTCCACAAAATCATCCAAGTTTTGTGCTTCTTCAATGAAATCGACTTCACGAACCATACGGCTTTTAATTTCATCAACAATTTCAGAAAGAGCAGCAAATTTAATCTTTGGTACTGCACGCTCAAGCAGCTTAGCAGCCCAATGCACTACACTTAAATCAGTATATAAAATGGTTTCAACACCAGGCTTTTGTACTTTAATAACTACATCTTCCCCTGTGGTCAACTTAGCGGCATGAACCTGAGCAATTGATGCAGAAGCTAATGGCTTTTCATCGATATAGCTAAAAATCTGGCTTAAATCGCGTCCTTCAAACTCAGATGCAAGCACACCTTGAATATAACTAAATGGGAGTGTTGGAGTCTGGTCTAAACAACCTTGAAATTCTTCTACATATTCACGCGGAAATAGCGATGGAGTACTCGCAATAAACTGACCAAGCTTAATATAAGTTGAACCAAGTGACTCAAAAGTCTCTCGCATGAGTTTGGCATTACTTGGTTTTTCAGTTGCGTATTTAATTCCAGCTTTGGCCGCAACCACTGCTGTTTCACCAATGCGGGCGACGGAACGTAACCCATCAAACAAAATATTTTTTTTCATATTTCTTCAAAACCAAATCATTCAGGTTGAGTGTAGCAAATTTTGTTTCATTTACTGATTAGCTTGCCTGACAAAGTGGGCAATTTACATCTTTATCAAAACTAACAATACGTTGTGTCATGTTTAAACCATCCCACAATAATAGTTTCTGCTTTAAAGGTGCACGATTTAAACCTAAATATAGTAAAGTGTGATGTGCTTGTAATGACGCTATCATTACAGGAGTAGTCGCAAGTACGCCTGACTCAGCACAGCGAAGGCCTTCATTGGCATGTTGTTCTTTTGGAAAAATACATTCATAACAAGCTGAATCTCCATCAACCATAAACATTTGTGCCTGAAAACCAATTGCTGAAGCACTAATTAATGCGACCTGATGTTTCTTACAAGCTGCATTTACCAAATAGCGAGTTGTAAAATTATCGCATCCATCTAAAACCACATCTTGGTGTTCAACAAGTCTATCAATGTTATGTTCGTCTAAGCTTTCGTTATAGTATTCAACACAGATATAAGGGTTAATTTTCTGTAAACGTTTAGCCAAAATTTCTGCTTTATAACGTCCGATATCTTCATGACCAAATGCGATTTGGCGCTGTAAATTACTTATCTCGATCGTATCTGCATCAATCAGTGTAATTTTCCCAACCCCTGCTCGTGCAAGTAGCTCTGCACTACTACAGCCTATTCCACCCGCACCGACAATCAACACATTAGCAAGTTTGAGTTTTTCCTGAGCTTCAATATCCCATCCATCGAGTAAAATCTGACGGCTATAGAGATGCATTTCTTCATCACTTAACTCTACAAAATCGATATCTTGAAGCTCGGTCACTTGTTAATCCTTTCACTTAGAAGCGAAATGATTTTATGATTAAGTCAATCATTATGAAAGCTATAAAATAGAAACAAGTTTTTATTCTTATAAAGCTTGTTTAATAACATTGCATCTATAAAGCTTTCTGCAACAATAGAAATATCTATTTTCTTTATTACTTAGGCTAAATATGACGCAATCATATATTGCACCAGTAGAGTTAGAAAAAGCTTATCGTTTGTTAAATCATGGTCCAACTGTCCTTGTTTCTGCACAACATGGCGATGACCGCAACGTGATGGCTGCTGCTTGGGCATGTGCCTTAGAGTTTAAACCAGCCAAAGTGTCTGTGGTTCTCGACAAAAGTACTAAAACCCGACAGCTCGTTGAGCAAAGTGGTTATTTCACCCTACAAGTTCCCTGCTATGCACAGCTTGATATGACCAAGCAACTTGGAACCATTAGTAAGTTGGATGACGCTAAAAAGCTTGAACATTGCGGTACTGAACTATTTTATCAAGAAGGTCTTACCAGTCCGCTTGTATCAGGATGCATTGCATGGCTCGTATGTAAACTTATTCCAGAACCGCATAATCAGTCAGCACATGATTTATTTATTGGTTCTGTTGTAGGTGCCTGGGCAGACAGTCGCGTTTTTAGAGATGGGCACTGGTATTTTCAAGATGCACCTAAAGAACTTCGAAGTCTGCATTATATTGCAGGAGGAACGTTTTACTTAATTGGTGAAGAAGTCAAAGCTCAGCTTTAATTATCAAAAAGCTAGCTCTAACATTCTAAATTTCATTGAAATGAGTTAAAACTAGACAGTTTTAATTGCAAAAGACCGCATAACAATTGCGGTCTTTTGCATTCAGTGACTATTTTCAAAATCTTATACTTAAACTTGGGTTACTTCTCGAGCAATCACTAAACGTTGAATATCAGAAGCACCTTCATAAATCTGACTTACACGAACATCCCGATAAATTCTCTCAACAGGGAAATCACTGACATAGCCATACCCTCCATGAATCTGAATCGCATCCGAACACACTCGCTCAGCCATAGTAGATGCAAATAGCTTTGCCATTGAAGCTTCTTTTAAACAAGGCAATCCCGCATCTTTTAAAGTTGCAGCATGTAAAACCAACTGATGTGCAGCTTCAATCTGGGTTGCCATATCGGCTAAACGAAAACTCACTGCCTGATGTTGGACTAACTCTACACCAAAAGCTTTACGTTCATTTGCATATTGCACCGCCGCATCAAAAGCAGCTCTTGCCATTCCAACAGATTGAGCAGCAATCCCAATACGTCCAGCTGCTAAATTAGAAAGTGCAATTTTATAACCTTCACCTTGTTGCCCTACTAAATTTTCTAAGGGAATTCGACAGTCCTCAAAAGTAATGGTCGCTGTGTCGGAAGCATGTTGGCCCATTTTGTCTTCAATTCGAGTCACCAAGTAACCTTGTGTATTGGTCGGCACAAGAAAACACGAAATGCCTTTTTTTCCCGCTTGTTTATCTGTAACCGCAAAGACCAAAGCCACTTGGGCGTTTTTACCGCTGGTAATAAATTGTTTTACGCCATTTAAAACCCAATGGTCGCCATCTCGCTCGGCTTTACATAAAATCGCGCTTGCATCAGAACCCACATGTGGCTCAGTTAAACAAAAACATCCTAGCCATTCACCAGATGCAAATTTTGGCAAATAGGTTTGTTTTTGCTGTTCTGAACCGTATGCCAGTGTAATACCGCAAACTAAGGAATTTTGTACACTTACGATAGTCGAAATAGCGCCATCTCCCGCAGCAATTTCTTCAATTGCAAGCACCAAAGATATATAGTCCATTCCAGCACCGCCCCATTCATTTGGAACAGTCATCCCCATAGCACCTAGTGCACCTAAATCTTTTAATTCCTGCGCAGGAAATTCATGGGTTTTATCGCGATGTGCGGCTGTGGGTTTTAACTGATTTTGCGAGTAGTTACGCATCATCTCCTGAACCATACTTTGTTCAGCATTTAAAATCATTTCAACATCCTTATTTTTATTATTTTGCTGCCATACGAATTGCACCATCTAAACGAATAACTTCACCATTTAAATAGGAGTTTTCAGCAATATGAGCAACTAAACGAGCAAATTCTTCTGGTTTTCCTAAACGAGATGGGTACGGTACCATTTGCCCTAAAGCATCTTGTACATTTTGTGGCATACCCTTAAGCATTGGAGTTTCCATAATTCCCGGTGCAATGGTCATAATACGAATGGCATGACGCGCTAACTCACGAGCAATCGGCAATGTCATCGCCACAATAGCCCCCTTAGATGCAGAATAAGCTGCCTGCCCAATTTGACCGTCAAATGCCGCAACAGAAGCAGTGTTCACAATAACACCACGGTCCTCTTCACCTGCTTCAACTGTATTTTTACTCATTGCATCTGCTGCAAAACGCAGCATGTTAAATGTACCTGTGACATTAATATTTAAAGTCTTTGAAAATAATGTCAAATCATGCACACCTTCACGACCAACCACTTTTGCAGAAGGACCAATACCTGCACAGTTAACTAAACCATGCAAACTGCCATGTTTTACCAAAACATCCTTAAAGAACTGTTCAGCAGCAGCTTCATCGGTTACATCAAGTTTTACAAAGTCAGCTTTTGACCCTAGTTGTTTCGCCTGTTGCTCGCCTGCTTCTACATTCATATCAACCAATGTGACTGAAGCACCTTGCTTTACCAAATGCTCAGCTGTAGCAGCACCTAGACCAGAGCCACCACCAGTAATCACGAAATGTTTTCCTTGAATTTTCATTATGGAACGTCCTATAAAAATATTCTTTAACTTTAGTTGTGAGAGTAAAAGTTGTTGTTTTCCGATACAATTTCAAAAAGCCTCAAAATGTTTGCAGCTTTTGATCAATCCAAATTTTAAATATGAAATATTTCACTTGAAATATATGAAGAAAATATGAGTCTTTGACATGGTTGTCCAGTCTTCTTTAAGTAAAGGCACAATTTCGATTGCACTAGTACATGAAGCACTGAGTGCGGCTTATGCCAAAGGTCTAAATACACAAATAATTCTAAATAAAGCAGGCATCCCCGCTGAATTACTGATGTCTCCAAAGGCGCGTGTGCCTGTTACCACCTATGCCCAATTGTGGATAGAGCTTGCCAATGCCATGAATGATGAGTTTTTTGGCATGGATAGCCATCCCATGCGGCGTGGAAGCTATAAGTTACTGACTAAACTCGTCAGTACGGCTGAAACTTTAGAAAAGGCACTCTACGATATTTTGAAGTTTTTTAACTTTGTGCTTGATGACATACGTGCAGAACTCATTCGAGAGCAAGAAAAAGCTTATTTGGTTATTCATGATCGTGGACAGCCTAAACGCATGTTTACTTATGCAACCTTTTTAATGTTGGTACATGGACTTATGTGTTGGTTAGTTGATCAACGAATAGGCTTAAATAATATTATGGTGCGCTGCCCTAAACCTCAGGATATTCAGGATTATCTCGTACGTTTTGGTGAAGATATTCAATTTAATGCTGAGGTAAATCGAGTTGAATTCGAGGCTCATTACTTAGATATTAAAATTAAAAAAGATAAAAAAGCGGTTTATGATTTTTTAAAGCAAACGCCACAAAATCTTTTAGTTCGTTTTAAAAATGAGAATGCATTGAGTGTTCTTATTCGTCGCCATTTATTAAAACTCCACCCTGAGCACTGGCCAGAACTCAAAGATGTCGCACAACAACTTAATATTTCCGAAGCCACTGTCCAACGCAGGCTGAAACATGAAGGAGTTAGTTATCAACAAATTAAAAATGAAATCCGCTGTGATATTGCGGTTGAACGCTTAAGTAAAACGAATGACTCAATTCAAGATATTAGTGAAGATCTAAGCTTTCATGACCCAAGTGCATTTCATCGTGCCTTTAAAAAATGGACAGGTGTTAGTCCAGGTGCTTATCGGGAAGCAACCTTTAACTCTATAGATTAAATCGTTCTTATTCTATTAATAATGAAGCCAAAGTGACCCGATCATTTTGGCCATAGTCTTGAATAGTTTTTATCTCACTAAAACCATGCTCTGCGAAAATGCCTCGAACAGCTTGCCCTTGATCATAACCATGTTCCAGAGCAATCCAGCCTTTTGGGTTTAACCAGCTCTTACCTTGAGAAATAATAATTTCAATATCAGCCAACCCCTGACGATCTGCAACTAATGCACGGCGTGGTTCTGTAGCCAAAGCTTGCATGTGTTCATCTTCAGGGTCAATGTACGGCGGATTAGAAACAATTAAATCAAACTTTTGTGGTTCCAGCGCTTCAAACCAAGCTCCAAGAGCAAATTTCACATGTTGCAAATCATGTGCTTGTGCGTTTTCTTTTGCGACTTCTAAAGTAGGTGCATAAATATCCGTTGCCGTGACTTGCCAATCTGGACGTTCACTCGCTAACGCAAGTGCAATTGCACCTGTTCCTGTTCCCAAATCCACAATATTTGCATTCTTTGGCAAATTCAGATTTAAAACGGTTTCAACTAAAACTTCTGTATCCGGACGTGGCACCAAAGTATCGGAAGTCACTTTTAAATCGAGCGTCCAAAAAGGCTGTGAACCAGTCACATAAGCTAAAGGTTCACCCTTTTGAATACGTTCAAGACCCGCCAAGTAGTCTTGCTCTTGTTGGGTTGTTAACTCTTGCTCAAGTCTAAACTTTAATTCAAGCGAATTGATTTTTAGAAAATGCTCAAGTAACCAAGCATTTTCTTGTCGTTCATAACTGTCAGGCTCACCACGAATTGTAAGCGCTTGAGCAATATTCATTAGCCGCCATTTTCCTGTGCAAGCATCGCTAACTGATCTGCCTGATATTCACGGTGTAAGCTATCAAGCAACTCAGTTAAATCGCCTTCCATAATCGCGTCTAACTTATATAAAGTTAAGTTAATACGATGGTCAGTCATACGCCCTTGTGGGTAGTTATAAGTACGGATACGTTCCGAACGGTCACCAGAACCTACTAAATCACGACGCATTTCAGAAGTTGCTGCATCAGCTGCTGCACGTTTGGCATTTTCTAAACGCGATACCAAAAGAGCCATCGCTTTAGCTTTGTTTTTATGCTGTGAACGTTCTTCTTGGCACTCAACCACTGTACCCGTTGGGATGTGGGTAATACGCACTGCCGAGTCAGTTTTGTTAATGTGCTGACCACCTGCACCAGATGCACGGTAAGTATCAATACGTAAATCTGCCGGATTAATTTCAACGTTGGTATCGACATCAATTTCAGGCAAGATCGCAACTGTACATGCTGAAGTATGAACGCGCCCTTGTGATTCAGTTGCAGGAACTCGTTGCACTCGGTGAGCACCACTTTCAAATTTTAAGCGACCGTAAACGCCATCACCATCTACGCGGCAAATGACTTCTTTAAAACCACCATGCTCGCCTTCATTTTCAGAAAGAACTTCAATACGCCAACCTTGTGTCTCGGCATATTTACTGTACATGCGGAATAAATCACCAGAGAAAATTGCGGCCTCATCACCACCTGTTCCAGCGCGAATTTCTAAATAAGCCGCGTTAGAGTCATTTGGATCTTTTGGAATCATTAAAATATTGAGCTGGCTTTCTAATTCTTCAAGCAATGTTTTATTCGCCTGAATTTCTTCTTCTGCCATATCTTTGAAGTCTGGGTCAGACTTCATCATCTCAGCAGTTTCAATATCTTCTTCTGCTTGACGGTATTTACCCCAAACTTCGGTAATTTCAGATAAATCACTATGTTCACGAGACAATTTACGGAAACGTTTGTTATCGGAGATCACTTCAGCATCTGCAAGCAATGCAGTAAGTTCTTCATGTCGATCACAGAGTTGATCAAGTCGTAAACGGAGTGACGCTTTCATAAGAGGAAATATCTCAAAAGTCCAAAAAGCTTATCGAACGCTATGTAAGTATAGAAGATAAGCAAAATCGTAAAAATAGCGCATAGTTTACAGATTATGGCGCTTAAATGACATATATAATCAGCTAATTCATCAACTTTCATAGTCAGTAGCGGTATATCAATACAATGATTTCAGATGAGATTTATCGAGTAATCTAGAATTTTGCTTTTTATTAAGAATAATAAATCAGCTTTTTAAAGCGTCTATGACAAGAGAGACTTTATTTCTAAAGCCTCTCTATCACGGTTATCTTATTTTAATTTCCCTAACAAAGTTTTACCGACAAGAACAGCCGAGGCTGGATTTTGCCCAGTAATAAGCTCACGATCTACCACCACGTTTGGAGTCCAGGCAGTTGTATTACTTTGATATTTACCTCCTATAGACTGTAGAGCCGTTTGCGGATAGAACTTCATTTCACCACCTTTTAATAAAGCTTTTGCTTGCTCTTCTTCTTGATTGCTAATCACCGTCATTCGATAATTTTTATAAATCCATTCACCAGTTTTGACTGTTTTACCTTGTTCTAGTTGGCTAACTACTTCCGAAGCATTAGGTAAAGTTGACATTAAAGCGATAGGACCATGACAAACCAATGCGGTAGGTTTTCCAGCTTTATGAAAAGCCGTGAGAACTTTGCCAAGCTGTTTATCTTTTAATAAGTCTTGCATGGGCGCATGTCCACCCGGAATATAAATCGCATCAAACTTATCAAACCCAATTTGCTCGATACGAGACAAACTCAAAACTGGAGAATCTTGAGGAGAGGTTAACTTTAGATTATGCAATAAACCTGCATATTGCTTTAACGCTTTTTCATCTTGGTTAAAATACATTGCACTATTTGATGACTCATCTAAAGTCGGAGCTTTACCATGAGGGGTCGCAAAAGTTACTGTGTGGCCTGCATCTAAAAGCATTTTTGTAGGCTGCATCAATTCATTAAGGTAAAAACCTGTTTTAAAAACCTGATTATTCTTTAGCTCTAATTGGGCTTCATCAGACAACACAACCAATACATGAGCTGCATTTGCACTTAACGCTGCTGAAGCGGTAATCATTGCAAACATTATTTTATTTAACATCTTCATTATTCGACCTTCATTCCAAGCATTTGCTGGATTTATAACTGGGATGGATATATTCTATTTTTACCCCAGAGGTAGAAAAACAACTCCATTTACAAATCTTTTTTGCGTTTGAGGACAAAATGTCTCGCCAATTTGACTACCTTGCCGATGTTGAAGTGTTTTTAATTGTAGCTGAGAAGCTTTCTATTAGCGCAGCGGCGATTTATTTGTCCACCACACCCTCCGTTATTAGTAGAACAATTACACGGCTAGAGAAAAAATTAGGGATACAGTTTTTTAGACGAACGACTCGCCATTTAAGTCTGACTGAAGCTGGTCAACTTTATTATGAAAAAATGCAACATGCTTTTCAGTTAATTGACCATGCAGAGCGTGTGATTCAAGGTGAACAACTACAAATTTCTGGAAAGATTAAATTAAGTGTTCCTACAACTTATGGGCATTATCGGTTACCTCCCTTATTAGAAAAATTTCTTTTGCAATATCCGGACATTCAAATTGAAATCAGTATTTCTAATCGAAACGTTGATTTAATTGCTGAAGGATTTGATTTAGCTATTCGTCAAGGACATCTTCCAAATAGCTCTTTTGTAGCTCGACCTTTAGAGCAGGCCCCTTTAAAACTTGTTGCCTCACCCACTTATTTAAAACGTATGGGTATTCCAAAAACGCTAGAAGAATTAAATCATCATCAATGTATAGCCTTTGAGTTACCAAGTAATGGTAAGGTCACTCCATGGTTTCTTAAAGATATAGATCAGGAAATTCAGTGGATACCAACAAATCGGATTTTAGTAAAAGAAGATATTTTAGGAGTCGTGTCTCTTGCTGAAAATGGACTAGGGATATGCCAGAGTTACGACTTTATCGTTAATGAAAAAATTCAACAAGGAACGCTACAGCCTTTACTTGAGCCATATGCAGGTCACACACGCCCTTTCTCTTTACTATATGCACAACATAAGCATATGTCTTCCGCCACACGAGCTTTCATTGACTTCTTGTGTTCAACTGACCGTAAATAAACTTAAGAATGTTAAATGAGAATTACTTTTTCTATATGAGCATTAAATACTCTATTTTAATAGAAAACATACAAACCAGACACTAAACTGCAATACTCAAAAGATGGTTCTCCATATTTTAGGAGAAGTGTTTTGTTACATTTGCCGTAACAAAAGATTAGGGGTCCTGCAGTTAAGGACACGGAGTAGAAAATGAAATTAAATGCTTGGTTATGTAGCGCTGTTTTAGCAACTTCTATGGTTACTGTAGCGCATGCTGACAATACAACACATGTAGCAGCTGCTTCTGCTCTAGGTAGTGTCGCTGGTACTGCAATTGGTAAAAGTATGGGCGGTACTTCTGGCGCAACAATTGGTGCTGCTTTAGGTGGTGCTGGTGGTGCAGCTGTTGCAAGTGATCGTCGTCACCGTACAGAATCTGCAATTGGCGGTGGTTTAGGCGGTGGTGCTGGTTATACCGTTGGTAAAAGCATGGGCGGTACAAACGGTGGTTACATCGGTGCTGCTTTAGGCGCGGCAGGTGGTTCTGCTTTAGGTAATAAAATCTCTAAAGACCGTGATGCTGACAGATCGTCTAAGCACTGGAAGAAAAAACACCGTCGTCATCACTAATCAAAGTTGATGAATAGACATTTAAGCACCTTCGGGTGCTTTTTTATTTTTAATAGATTTTCACGCTACCCTTTTGTATGCACATGATTTATCCACATATTAATACAAACCATACAAACCGACACAAAACACTCGTATCTCCGTTTGGCTTCTCCATAATTATCACGAAATTTTTTATTACATTTACCTCAAGATAAAAATACTGTCCTTTCAGTAAAAAGGACATGGAGTTCCAAGATGAAAATGAATATTTGGTTAGCTAGTGCAGTACTTGCAACGTCTTCTATGGTAACAGTTGCACATGCAGATAATGGTACACGTGTTGCTGCAACATCTGCTTTAGGTAGTGTAGTTGGTACAGCGATTGGTAAAAGCATTGGTGGTACATCTGGAGCGACAATTGGTGCTGCTTTAGGTGGAGCTGGTGGTGCAGCTGCAGCGAGTGACCGTCGCAATCGTACAGAAGCTGCGATTGGCGGTGCATTAGGTGGTGGTGCTGGCTATACCGTTGGTAAAAATATGGGCGGTACAAATGGTGGTTACATCGGTGCAGCAGTAGGTGCAGCTGGTGGTTCGGCACTCGGTCGTAAAGTAGCTGAAGACCGTAATTACGATGACCGTTACGACCGTGGTCGTTATGATCGTGATGACCGTAGATATTACGATGGTGACCGCCGTTATTATAAAGGTGGACGTCACCGCCACGACAATGGCTTACACCGTGGCTGGTATAAAAATCGTTAATTTATATATGAGTCAAAATAGCACCTTCGGGTGCTTTTTTATTGTATGATAAAAATTAATATCGAAAAAAAACGATATACATCGAACTTCATATATCGTAGTATTTCGATATATCCTTATTCGAGAATATCGCATGCGATCACTTCAAGATACCAAGTTTTCAATTTTGGAACTTGCTCCCATTCGTAATGATAAAACCATCGAATTTTCATTGCGCCACGCACTAGAATTAGCACAACATGCAGAAAAGCTAGGTTATGAACGTTTCTGGCTGGCAGAGCATCACAACATGGATGGTATCGCAAGTTCAGCTACAGCCGTCTTGCTCGGTTTCATTGCAGCACACACACAGCACATTCGTTTAGGTTCGGGTGGGATTATGCTCCCTAATCATGCCCCTCTCGTTGTCGCCGAACAATTTGGGACACTTGCTACACTCTATCCAAATCGTATTGAACTTGGTTTAGGTCGTGCTCCTGGTACAGACCAACTCACAATGCGAGCTCTACGCCGGGGTCATCAAGAAACAGAAGACCAGTTTCCAAGAGATGTTGTCGAAATCTTAAAATATTTCGATGTACCTCAGGCAGGACAAAAAATTATTGCTACACCAGGACAAAGTACCCATGTTCCTGTTTGGTTACTGGGGTCTAGCCTTTTTAGTGCGCAACTTGCGGCAAAACTTGGACTTCCGTACTCATTTGCATCCCATTTTGCCCCACGTATGTTAGGTCAAGCGATTCAACTCTATCGAGAGAACTTTGAACCTTCTGAATACCTAGATAAACCATATGTTTCAATGGGTGTGCCTGTTGTTGTGGCAGACACAGATGAAGAAGCACAATATTTAGCAACCAGCGCATACCAACGCGTACTAGGTTTAATCCGCGGAGAAAGCTTAAAGCTTAAACCTCCAGTTGAGTCAATGCAGGGATTATGGAATACAGCAGAACAACTGTCTGTCGAAAACTTCTATGCAATGGCGCAAATTGGTTCTGTAGATACAGTTCGCACTGGTTTACAAAAGCTTTTAGCAACATACGATGTTGATGAGTTTATTTTTACATGTGATGTATACGATACAGCTAAACGTTTAGAAAGCTTTACCCAGCTCATGAATGTAAAAACAGAACATTAAAACTCCGTCTCACATTCCCATACTTGAATTGATTTTGAGTATGGGACGACCATCTATCTGAAAAGACTTTACCCCAACTTCCTGCTTGGTTATTTATATTAAAACGATAAAAACATCATGATTTAAAAACCAAAAGGACTTTTGGAAAATGAGTATTAATATTAAAAATAACACTTCAAAATCAGTAATTTTTCAGAATACTTCTCAAGATTTTGAAGGTTTTACTGGACAAGTGATTTCATCAAGTTCAATTAAAGAATTTGACTTTTCACATTCAACTGTCGCAATTATTGGTACTAATCAAGATAGCGTGACGCATCTTGAAAAAATCTGTCAGCAAGCAAAATTTGTGACTGTATTTCAAATCACGCCACACTTTATTTTGCCCCACAGTCAAATGGGCACAAATAAGTTAATTACCCATCCACTCATTATCAAAAACCGGAGATTATTTAACAATCGAGTAAAAAGTCTTTTGGCCTTACGTTTTCTTGACACGCAAGTGAGTGAAACGTGGCTTAAACGCCTTTTAACCCCCAATATTGCAACCAGCAAAAAAGTATTTTTTAAATCTGATAGCTATTATGCTGCACTTCAAAAACCTAACTGTAAATTACAAACTTGGCCCATTGTTAAGATTACCCCTACTTCTATTCATAGTATGGACGGTATAGAACACCCCATTGATATCATTATTAGAACCACCGTATAAAAATAAAAAAAAAGCATGGTTTTTAAACCATGCTTTTTTTTATTTACTCATATTTTTGCAAATTACCATGATCATCGTAATGCAAAATGATGCGTTGTTTTTTTTGCAACTCAGTTAATATCTCGGGCGTAACCAAAAATTGGGCGGCTAGTAATTCAACTGAACTATTAGGTGCCTTAGCTCGTCGATCTTCGCCACTAAATCTAATCCAGTTATAGCTCGCCCACAAAATTAAAATGAGCGCACTAATTCCGATGAGCAATGCTAAATGTAGTAAGGTCTTAACTTCTGATATATGGTCAACCCAGACGTAGTCATAAATTAAATGCCCTTCAAACACCCATAAAAACAATGAAACCAACGGAAATAGCAACCACATTAAACAGAACCAACCAACTGTTTGTAATGTATAGTTTGCCGTTTTATTTTTGACATATTCTGGCTGGTCAATATATTCAGGAATATCTAGCGCTTCGATATTCTTATTTTCCTCAGGTTTCATGGGTTATCTCCACGGAAGCCTCGGTCTGGACTTACCCAGCGAGCACGTTTTTTAGTGTTAAATAAAGTTTTTGGTACCGCCACAACACTTGTAAACAAAGTCAGTAACCAGAAAAATAACGGATACCAAATGACCCAAAAGTAATTTCTAAAGAAACGCCCTCGGTCATAGCGCTGGTCAATCCACAAACTCACTAAAAACTGAATTAAACATGTTCCGCCGAGTATTACACCGTACCACTGTGGCATAAGCGTTTTGATTTGCCATTGTTGAGGCAGTTCAATAAATAATCCCACAAAAAATAGCGTGAAGATCATAATCATGACATAAGACCAGATAATACTGACTAGCGCCTCAATCATGACAGGCCACATTCTGCGAACACGCAGTTTGAACATTTGTGGAATATATTCTATAAGAACCTCTACCCCACCTTGTGCCCAGCGAAGACGTTGTTTCCATAACCCTTTAAATGTCTCAGGCATATAGATATAGCAAAGCGCTTGCGGAATATATTGAATATCCCAATGGTCGAGCTGTAGCTTCCATGAAATATCAATATCTTCAGTAATTTTATCGTCTGACCAAAATCCCACTCGAACAAGTGCTGTTTTACGAAATGCTGCAATCACACCCGATACTGTAAAAATACGACCATATGTACGCTGTGCACGTTTAATCAAACCAATAATCGAAGAAAATTCACCTACCTGTAATTTTCCTAAAATACTAGATCGGTTTAAAATTCTTGGATTACCCGTTACGGCGCCAATTCGCGGGAAATTAATAAAGGGCTGCATTAACCAAAGTACAGCATGCGGATGTAGTAATGCATCGCCGTCAATACAAACAAGATATTCGTATTTACTCACCAATACTCCCGATCTTAAAGCTACGGCCTTACCCTGATTTTCTGCCAAATGCACAACCCGAAGTCGTGAATCTTGCGCTGACAATTCATCAAGTATTTCAGCTGTTCTGTCACTACTTCCATCATTGACGGCGATCACTTCAAAATTAGGATATTGGGTTTGTAGCGCATAACGAATTGTTTGGCGTACTTGCGCTTCTTCGTTAAAACACGGAATGATGATACTGCATCCTTCGCCTGTAGGTTCAGGAAGCGCTTGTTCACGGTATTCTCTTTTAAAGAAGAACCAGAGTCCGCCCACCATCCATGTCCATGCCATCAGTAAGGGATATAAAAAGGCAAAAGCAAACAGAATATCGAGCAATACTCTCATTACTTTTTCCCCTCTACCAATCCAGCAAAAGGCTGATACATCACAGGGCTAGCATTCAAACTAATCGGATTATATAAATATTGATGAACATCTTTTGATTTTTCAAAATCATAGCCATCAATACCAAATTTCTGAATGCCTATCCGCTGAATAGCAAAGAGGGCTTGCTGCACTTCAGTCCAAGCAGTTTTTTGCGATTTTTCTGGTAACGCTAAAGTCAGCATTAATCTTTGCTTATCATTTTCATCAAGTGTATTTAAAAGCATTAATAACTGATGAAATTGCTTTTTCTTGCCAATCACATCGAACTTTAAATTGACTAAATCATGTTGCAATAAAAGCGTTTTTATAAGCTCAGGTAGATTTTCGATATGATCTAAATCAGGTGTAAGCAATAAACTAAACTGTGCCTGATTACTCATATTTAAATAAGGTTTAACTGCTTTTTTAGTCAGCTGGGCAAGTTGTGCGAGATGTTTAGATTGTTCAATGCAACTATTTTCCTGAACTGTGATTTTTTGCATTGCGCAATTTAAAGATGTTCCCGCATTAAGTTGAACACCACTTAAATTACTGTTAAAGCGTGCTATATCCTTAGCCAAATCTACAGTTAAAAATGGTTTATCTTTTTGCGGATAAGCTGGTAATTCTAATATTACCGATTGACCCGCACGAGTTTGAGCCTGCCATAAACTACGGTTTAAAATATCTTGTTGGACAGACATTTTATTTGTAGGGAAATAAGCAACATCATATTGCCCATCCCCATCTTTATCCTCTAAAGGCTTTAAGATTAAAGCATTGTTTTTTAAGCTATATAATTTTGATAACAACTGCCCTAATTTTTCATCGGTCTGAGCATTTTGTTGAGCTGCTAACTCCTTTAAATCCATACTTACAAAGTGACGAGGTTGCTTAAATAAATCTGACTCTTCGAAATTCAGAATATTTATCATGCCTTCTGTCAGTTGTTCGGCCGTAGGATTATTAATGACTAGGCTGCGGTTAAAAGTTGAGTCACTTACGCGATTCATGCCATCACGTCCTAGACTGAACGAAAATTGAAAACCTGCCTGTTGCGCTAGTTTTTCTAATTGCTCGTTTACCGCGCCATATGGCCAAATAATTGCTTTCGGATTAACACCTATTTCTTTTTTTAAAACTGCATGAGATTTTTTTAAATCCTGCAAAATACGTTGTTGATATTCTGTATCGGTTTCATAACGTGATTGCGATTTTAAATAGGCATAAGAAGTCGCAGCAGGTTGCTCATTGCCTTGAGGATTGGCCAATACGCCATGATGTAAATCATCGCTATGGCTTGCAAACTCTGCTAAACCTGAGGCTTGCATTTCACGAACTTGAGCCCAATTCACCAAGTTACCTTGCCCATAAGCTTCATAACCTGCTTGAGTATTGCCATTTAACCAACTGGTTGGAAGAGCAAAAACTGCTGGAATCTGATATTGCTTAAGTAAAGGAAATACTCGGCTGTAACTACTCAAAGCACCATCATCGAAGGTGAGTAGAATAGAGTTATGAGGTAATTCTTTACCTTGTTTACGCGCCTCTTCGATGTCTTTTAGACGAATCGGTTTCCAATCGGACTGACTGAGCCAATCAAGAAACTGTGCCAGATTATTGGTCTGAATCGCATAAACATCACGGTCACCTTCCTTGAGTACGTCATCTCTGACATCATGAAAAGTTAAAGAAACCGTATGATTTTTTGGTAGTTCAGTTTCAACGTGGGCATGAGAAAATTGTACGGGTAATAATGTTGAGGCAAACACACAACTCAACATTTTTGACATCATATTATTCATTAAAAACGCCCTTCAAATCCGAAAATACCGTAGGTATGTTGTTCATCATGACCATCGTATGGATGGTATTGCCAACCAATTCCATAATTAAGTTGCCAAGTCCGTGAGAGCTGCCATTGATGTTGATATTGCAAAGAGTATGTTGGTCGAGCTGAGTAATCTGCTTGTTTATAAAGCCCTACTCCAGCTTCAAAATGCTGTTTAAATGAGCGTTCATATTCTCGCCAAGTAACCCAGTCATGACTTAAATTCAGCTCAGCGCTGTAATGATTGCTTGGGCTAAAGTAAGCGGTCTGATCTTGGCTATTGCTGCCATAAAATCCACGCACCGTTCCGTAGGTAATATGATGAGGTGCATCAAATAATCGCTCGCGCCAAAAAGTAGAAAACTCTTGTTGTTTATTACCGTCGCTTATATCGGTTAAGCCATAACTTGCCCCAATTTGACGTGACTCATCTTTTTGCCATGTCAGAGCAGCACGGTAAGCTTGTCCATCCTCACCAGCATCAATTGCCTGTAATGGAATATTAGCTTGGCTGTCATATTGCAATTGATATTGCCAGTGGTCGTTTAACCATTGCGACCAATCAAGGCGAGCACCGGCTTGTCCACCATCTGTACTTTGCGACAAGATTGCCGACAATGCCTTACGGTTTGCTTGCCACTCAGCGCCGACCCCATAACGTTGGTCATGCACATCTCCAAAACGGTATTCTCCGTAACGATCTTGATGCCAAGCAAATAGACGATAATTATCTTTAATCCACGGGCTATTAATACGAGTTTCCATTTCACGGTCTTTCAAACCATTTTGCCCACTCACAGAATCACTGTTCTCTGCTTTACTTTGGCCCCAAGTTGTTGAGTGCGAGATCGTTGCTCTATCACGATCATCCAACTCTTTTCGACTTTTAACTACCCCGCTATCTTCAGGATAATATTGCAAAAGACTTTCTGTGCTTTTGCGCCACTCAGGAATATTCCCTAAAGCCTGAGCATTTTGCATTTGGTTAATACGCGTATCTTTAGCAACTGGTGTTAAACCATTTAAACGATCAATTGTTTGCTTCGCCTGTAATGGCTTATCTCTCCAGCGCTCAACACGAGCAAGGTTATTAATTAAACCTTCATTAGCAGGTGCAAGATCTACTTGTTTCTGAAAGTGCTTTTCTGATTGATCCAAATGGTTTGCATAAGCTAAATGCATACCTTGTAAAGCAATATAATCATCACGATCAGGATGGCTTGATTTATCTACGCCTTTCGCTTGACTATATTTATACGTAGGAATCAACCGATCAACGTCACTCAAAAGTTGTTCAGCTTGTTTATATTTTTCTTGTTCAATATAAGAATAATAAAGCCCCGTATATACCGTCATATCTGAGTAGTTTTTTTCGGTAAGCAGGGTTTTAAAAGCAAATTCAGCTTGCTGCGGTTTTCTTTCAGCTAAATAACTATCAGCAATCGCATGACGCACATAAGCCGGGAGTTTTTCTAAAGGCATATTTAATTTAGCAAACTCATCTAATACCGTACGGCTACGCCCACGAAAGTCCAAAGCATACAAATAGTCATAATGAAATCTTAAATAATTAGGGTCTGAAGATTGAATCAAAGGCTGTATTTGTTCACCTTGCTTCAATACTTCATCTAACTCTGAAAAACCTTCACTATCCGATAAACCTTCTCGATTGAGATATTTATAGCGAGTAATTGCATTATTTACGCGTTGAGAAAACTCACTGACCTTTAACCAATGCTGAAGCGATTCAGTTTGTACATTTTTATCACTGGCAAGCAATAACTGCTGAGCTTTTTTATAGGCGCCTACAGCGGCTAAGTCGTAAGTATATTCTTGCAAAACTGCAAAAGACTTTGGTTGTTGCTGATAAGCTTGCTCAATTACAGATAAAGCATCTACGGGTGAATTGATGAGTCGATACGCATAGGCAACTCGAACAAGTTGATCTGCTGTAAGTTTTTTACTTTTAATATTTTTTAAGTGTAGTTTTGCATTTACAGTATCTTGAGCCTCGGCATATAAAACTGCTAACAAAATTTGCCCATCAGGCGTTTTTTGAATATTAAATTTGTTTGACCATTCAATCGCATTTTTAAAGTGTTTAAAATCACGGAAATTACGTATTAATGGGAATTGCCCATATTCTGGAAAATTCACATAATTAATATTTGCTAAATGTTGAGAAAAAGTCATTAGATCTTTTTTCTCACTTGCCATTACAACTAAATAATCGGCTAGCAACTTTTGGTCATGCGGGTACTTATTTAGCAATTGTTCTAGTTGCAATATTGCTTGTTGAGTTTGTCCAGTTTTGTAAATATGAATAGCTTGCTCTCGCAATTCATCCACTTGAGCGGCATATAAATTAAGTGGCAAGATATATACCAATGAAAAAACACATTTTCTTAGCATTTTGATAATCGGATAGTCCCATATCGAGGTGGGAAAGTATAATTAAAATCAAAACTCAATCACATAACACCAAAAAAAGTGTGATCTATTTAACATTTTATGAATTATGGATTTTTTATGGATGCTTTCTAAAAATATTTAGAAAAAATAAATAATTACTATTTTTTAGCGCTATAAAAAACATACATTTCTTTTCAATAGTATTATTTAAATTTACGAATGAGTTTCAAAACGACTACGGGTTTATAACCAATAAAAACCATTTAATAATATTTGGTTTTATATATAAAACTTTTATTTTTTACTATGATAGATATTAAAAAACCATTCAACTTATCTATAAATTAATATAAAAAATCGAATGGTTAAACTAAGCACTTGATTAAATTAACCAATACGACGTTTTAATCCCGTCATTTGTAAAATACGTGTTGAAATCTCTTCAATTGACATTTCGGTCACGTTTAAATATTTAATACCTTCTGAAATATAAATTCCTTCAATTGCTCTAAGCTCCATTTGGCATTGGCTAAAACTCGCATAACGGCTATTCGCTTTACGCTCACTACGAATCGCAACTAAACGTTCAGCATCAATCATTAAACCAAATAATTTACTACGATGAGCTCTCAATACTGCTGGTAAACGGTTATCGTCCAAATCTTCTTCAGTTAATGGGTAGTTTGCAACACGAATCCCGAATTGAAGAGATAAGTAAATAGAAGTCGGCGTTTTACCCGAGCGGGAAACTCCAATTAAGATTAAATCCGCTTTATCATAATGACGAGTACGTGCCCCATCATCATTATCAAGCGCAAAATGAACAGCATCAATACGGGCTTTATAGTATTCAGAATCGGTTACCGCATGGGTCTGCCCGACCAATGTTGTTGGTGGTGTCCCAAGCTCTTGCTCAAGTTTACTAATTAAGCCTTCAAATACATCCAGATTAACCGCTTTAGCCGTATTAATAATCTCTCGTACATGCGGATCGACTAAAGTATCAAATACTAAAGGGAGACAACCGTCTTTGGTTTGACATCGATTAATCTCAACCACCACATCCATTGCCGCCTCTTCAGTGGTAATATACGGCATGATATGGATATCAAAATCTACATTGGGAAATTGAGCTAATAACGAATGTCCAAGGGTCTCGGCAGTAATTGCAGTTCCATCAGAAATAAAAAAAACACTCCGCTTAAACTGTTTACTTTCTGACATTAAAATTCTCCTTAAACATTTGTCTTAGTGCTATATAATCTTTATAGTAAACTGATCTTACATGACTGTCGCTTAGTATAATTCTCAACTAAGCACTTTATTTTTATAATTTCATGCCAAGATAGACATTAATACTGCAAAAGTGGAGTGAAAACTTTGGAAGCGCGCGTAATCGGTCTAGAAAAATTAGGGAAACACGATGTCGAACTCGTAGGTGGGAAAAACTCATCTTTGGGTGAAATGATCAGCCATTTATCAAATGCTGGTGTATCGGTACCTGGTGGCTTTGCAACTACTGCTGCTGCCTATCGTGAGTTCTTAGACCAAAGTGGTCTTAACGCTCGAATTCAAGCAGAACTTGCTCAACTCAACGTTGATGACGTAAATGCTCTTGCAGAAACAGGCGCTAAAATTCGTCAATGGATTGTAGAGACTCCACTCACTGCAACCTTAGAACAAGAAATTCGCGCCGCTTTTACAGCACTTTCTAACGGCAATCCTGATATCGCGGTTGCCGTTCGTTCATCTGCAACTGCTGAAGATTTACCAGATGCATCTTTCGCGGGTCAACAAGAAACTTTCTTGAATATTCGCGGTATTGATAACGTACTTATTGCGATCAAAGAAGTATTCGCTTCTTTATATAATGACCGTGCAATTTCTTACCGTGTACACCAAGGCTTCGATCATGACGTTGTGGCATTGTCTGCTGGTGTACAACGCATGGTTCGTTCTGAAACTGGCGCTGCGGGTGTAATGTTTACACTTGATACAGAATCTGGTTTCCGTGATGTTGTATTTATCACAGCATCTTACGGTTTAGGTGAAATGGTTGTACAAGGTGCGGTTAACCCTGATGAATTCTACCTATCTAAACCATTATTAAATGCTGGTAAACATTCTGTTTTACGCCGTAATCTTGGCTCTAAACACCAAAAAATGATTTATGGTGAAGAAGGTTCTGCGGGTAAATCTGTTGTTGTTGTTGACGTTGAAAAACAAGAGCGCCAACAATTCGCTTTAAATGACCATGAACTACAAGAGCTTGCAAAACAAGCACTTATCATCGAAAAACATTACGGTGCTCCAATGGACATCGAATGGGCAAAAGACGGTGATGATGGTCAAATTTATATTGTTCAAGCTCGTCCTGAAACTGTAAAAAGCCGCCAAAATGTAGGCACTATGGAACGCTACCTTCTCAAACAAAGAGGTACTGTTCTTTGTGAAGGCCGTTCAATTGGTCAACGTATTGGTTCTGGTAAAGTCCGTATTGTTAACTCAATTAAAGAAATGGACAAAGTTCAAGAAGGTGACGTTCTTGTATCTGACATGACCGATCCTGACTGGGAACCGGTAATGAAACGTGCTGCTGCAATTATCACTAACCGTGGTGGTCGTACATGTCACGCAGCAATTATTGCACGTGAACTTGGTGTACCTGCTATTGTTGGTTGCGGTAACGCAACAGAAGTATTAACTGACGGTCAAGAAGTAACTGTTTCTTGTGCTGAAGGTGATACAGGTTTCATTTACGAAGGTGCATTAGATTTCGAAGTTCAACGCAACTCAATTGAATCTATGCCTAAACTTTCGTTCAAAATTATGATGAACGTAGGTAACCCTGACCGTGCATTTGACTTTGCTCAAATTCCAAACGAAGGTATTGGTCTTGCTCGTCTTGAATTCATTATTAACCGTATGATCGGTGTGCATCCTAAAGCCTTACTCAACATTGACAGCCTACCTCGTGAAACTCGCGCTGCGGTTCTAACGCGTACTGCAGGTTATGCGTCACCTGTAGACTTCTATGTTGAAAAATTGGTTGAAGGTATTGCAACTCTTGCTGCTGCATTTGGTGACAAGCCAGTGATCGTTCGTATGTCTGACTTCAAGTCAAATGAATATGCAAACTTAATTGGCGGTAAGTTATACGAGCCTGAAGAAGAAAACCCGATGCTCGGTTTCCGTGGTGCTAGCCGTTATGTATCTGATAACTTCCGTGATTGTTTCGAATTAGAATGCCGTGCACTTAAGAAAGTTCGTGATGAAATGGGTCTTACCAACATTCAAATCATGATTCCTTTTGTACGTACAGTATCTGAAGCAAAACGCGTTATTGAATTACTTGCACAAAATGGCTTGAAACGTGGCGAGAATGGCTTAAAAGTAATCATGATGTGTGAATTACCAACTAATGCCTTGTTGGCTGAACAATTCCTTGAACACTTCGATGGCTTCTCTATCGGTTCTAATGACTTAACTCAGTTAACATTAGGTCTTGACCGTGACTCAGGTATTGTTTCACATTTATTTGATGAACGTGACGCAGCGGTTAAAGCACTTCTTTCAATGGCAATCCATGCCTGCCGTAAAGCAGGTAAATATGTAGGTATCTGTGGTCAGGGTCCTTCAGACCATCCAGATCTTGCAAAATGGTTAATGGAACAAGGTATTGAATCTGTCTCTCTTAACCCAGACTCAGTTTTAGATACATGGTTCTTCCTTGCTGAAGAAAAAATCAAGCAAATCTAATAAGTTATAAAAAAAGGCCCATCCGTGGGTCTTTTTTCATCTTTAGAATAGAGAATTTTTATTTATGCAAATTTACTTGGCACGTAATAATCAACAAGCTGGGCCTTATACTTTAGAACAAGTAAATCAAATGTTGGCGAGCCAACAAATTTTGTTGACTGATTTAGCTTGGCATGAAGGCATGACAGAATGGAAAGCTTTAGGAGAATTAACCCAAGGTAAACTTGTATATCAACCTATTGGTTATTCTGTACCTCCGATAAACACGAATACTTCACCTAATGAAACTATTCGTCAAATTCGTGTAGAACCTAAAGTTCATGAACTTGCGTCTATCCCAGCTCGGGCTTTAGCGAAAATTATTGATTTATTGCTATGGTTACCAATCGCTGCAATTCCTTCTTTTTTCTTTAATGAAGCTCAATATAAGCAATTATTCGAATTACAAAAACAAATGCAATCTGCAGAAGTTGCATCAACTAAAGCTGCAGAATTGCAACAGCAACTTTTTACTTTAATTCCGATAGAAGCGTGGCATTCAATGCTTGTTTATGTCGTAATTATGCTTGCAATTCAAGCCATCCTTTTAACAAAGTTTGGGCAAAGTATAGGTAAGAAAATCGTTGGAATTAAAATTGTAGATGCTGAGGACAATAGCAAGGTTAATCTAACTCGTATCTTCTTATTAAGAAGTATTGTTTTTATTATATTAAACTTACTGTTTATGCCGATCAGTACAATTATTGACTACGCTTTTGCATTAGGACAAAAGCGACAAGCTTTACATGACAAAATTGCAAGAACAAAAGTGATCAAATGATAGTGAATGACTCATTCATTTAATGTCTAAAAAAAGAGGAGGTACCCCGCCTCCTTTTTTCTATAGAGAGTTGATATTTAAATAAAAGCTCTTTTGAAATTAGATACCCTACAAAAAAAATCGGGTTTTAAAACAATTATTTCAGCCTACTTTATGTATAGCTTAGTTTGTCGATATGAGGCATAATGCCCTACAACGTAGCGGTGTCATATAATTGAGAAGTCTAAATTTTAGAATTAGCGTTCTCAATCATGCGACACTTTAATCGCTATCCCATATTTAATTAGGGAATGGGACTCTTCACCGAGGTTGTAAAATGAGACAAACGATTTTAGCTGTATTGTCTTTATCAACGCTTGCCGCACTTTTGACTGGGTGTGGTGGTGATATGGTACTTCTAAACTCTAAAGGTCCAGTTGGTCAAGGTCAAAGTGACCTTATGATGACTGCGATCTATTTAATGTTACTTGTGGTGATTCCTTCAATCATCATGGCATTATGGTTTGGTTGGAAATATCGCGCGTCAAATAAAGATGCAGACTATAAACCTACATGGGCACACTCAACTGCAATTGAAGTTGTAGTATGGGGTATCCCTGTCATTATTATTGGTATTTTAGCTTGGTTAACTTGGTGGGGTTCCCACAAGTATGACCCATACCGTCCTTTAGAATCAGATAAAGCACCTTTGACTATTCAAGTTGTTGCTGAACAGTTTAAGTGGATCTTTATTTATCCTGAACAAAACATTGCAACAGTTAACGAAGTACGTTTCCCTGAAAAAACTCCGTTAAGCTTTAAAATCACTTCTAACTTTACAATGAACTCATTCTTCATTCCACAGTTAGGCGGCCAGATTTATGCAATGGCAGGTATGCAAACTCACCTTCATTTGTTAGCAAATGAAACTGGTGTATATCGTGGTTTCTCTTCTAACTACTCAGGTTACGGTTTCTCTCAAATGCGTTTCAAGGCGCATAGCGTTACAGAGCAACAATTCAATGAATGGGTAGCAGCGGTTAAAGCAGGTAATGGTTCAACCATTAACCCAGAAGCAGTTCAAAAAACTACGCTTGACCAAGCTGAATTGGCAACCTTACGTGATGGTGACCGTTCTAAGCATCAGATTGAGCATTTAGTAAATCGTGCTAAAGCTGCTGGTGATCAAGAAGCGCTTGCTAAAGCTGAAGCTATGAAACCGTTCCCGACTAAGCCACACCCTGTGACTTATTACTCTTCAGTTGAACCAAAATTGTTTGAAACAATTATCAACCACTATATGAGTAACTATCATGGTGTTGACCACTCTGCTGAACACGCAACAGCTGACACTCATGCTGCAGCTGAACATGCTGCTCAAGGGGAATAAGACATGGATATGATTTTTGGTAAACTGGGTTGGGACTCTATCCCGACAGAGCCAATCGTACTTGTCACCATGGTCCTTATGGCAATTGGTGCAATTGCAGTGCTTGGCGGTATCACCTATTTTAAAAAATGGGGATATTTGTGGAATGAGTGGTTTATTACGGTAGACCACAAAAAGATTGGTATCATGTATATCATCGTATCTGTTGTCATGCTTCTGCGTGGTTTCGCTGATGCGATCATGATGCGTTTACAACTTTTCCTCGCTAAAGGTGGCGGCGAAGGTTATCTACATCCTGACCATTACGACCAGATCTTCACCGCACACGGTGTAATCATGATCTTCTTCGTAGCAATGGGTCTCGTTGTAGGTATGATGAACATCTCTGTACCTTTACAGATTGGTGCTCGCGACGTTGCTTTCCCATTATTAAACTCTTTAAGCTTCTGGTTATTCGCTGGTGCTGCTGGTTTAATGATGCTTTCACTTGTATTAGGTGAATTTGCTGCGACTGGTTGGATGGCTTACCCTCCTCTATCTGGCATTCAATATTCTCCTGGTGTAGGTGTTGACTACTATATCTGGGCACTTCAGGTTTCTGGTCTAGGTACGCTTTTATCTGGTGTTAACTTCTTCGTTACCATCATCAAAATGCGTGCACCTGGCATGAAATTAATGGACATGCCTATTTTCACGTGGACTTCACTTTGTACGGCTGTATTAATCATTGCATCGTTCCCTGTATTAACAGGTACTCTTGCAATGCTTACTCTTGACCGTTACTTCGGCTTCCATTTCTTCACAAATGAGCTTGGCGGTAGCCCAATGCTTTATGTGAACTTGATCTGGACATGGGGTCACCCTGAAGTATATATCTTGGTATTACCAGCATTTGGTCTATACTCAGAAATCGTTGCAACCTTCTCTCGTAAAGCGTTGTTCGGTTACAAGTCTATGGTGTATGCAACTATCGCAATTACTGTTCTTGCGTTCGTTGTATGGCTTCACCACTTCTTCACCATGGGTGCTGGTGCGAACGTTAACGCGTTCTTTGGTATCATGACCATGGTTATTGCGATTCCTACTGGTGTGAAAATCTTCTCTTGGTTATTCACCATGTATAAAGGTCGCATCACCTTTACTACTCCAATGTTATGGACGCTTGGCTTCCTTGTAACATTCGGTATCGGTGGTTTAACTGGTGTACTTATGGCTGTTCCACCTGCGGACTTCTTGGTACACAACTCATTATTCTTGATTGCTCACTTCCATAACGTAATTATCGGTGGTGTGGTGTTTGGTATGTTTGCCGGCATCATTTACTACTGGCCAAAAATGTTTGGTTGGAAGCTCAATGAAGCATGGGGTAAAGCTGCGTTCTGGTTCTGGTTCTTCGGTTTCTATTTTGCATTCATGCCACTTTATATCCTTGGTTTCATGGGTATGACTCGTCGTTTGAATACATATGACAACCCTGAGTGGGATCCGTACCTCGCAATTGCATTATTTGGTGCTGTTCTTGTTGCAATTGGTATTGCATGTTTCCTAATGCAAATCATCGTTGGTTTCTTACAACGTAAAGACAACATGGACCTTACAGGCGATCCATGGGATGCTCGTACGCTTGAGTGGGCAACCTCTTCTCCTGCTCCGTTCTATAACTTTGCGCATGAACCAGATGCAAGCGGTATCGACCGTTTCTGGACTGACAAAGAAAACGGTGTAGCATACGCACGTAACACTAAATATGAAGACATCCACATGCCGACTGATCGTGCTGCTGGTTTTGTCATTGCAATGTTCATTACGCTTCTTGGCTTTGCACTCATCTGGCATATTTGGTGGCTCGTTGTTGTTTCATTCGTTTCGGCTGTTGTTAGCTTGATCGTAAGCTCATTCACTAAGAATGTTGATTACTATGTTCCAGCTGCTGAAGTTGAGCGTATTGAAAACGAACGCTATGCTTTACTTGAAAAACACTTGAAGAAGGACTAAGGAAATGGCTGAAGTACTTCATCACGACAACCACGGCCATGACGGTCATCATGAACATGATGATACTGATTTAACGGTTTTTGGTTTCTGGACATACTTGATGAGTGACTTGATTCTTTTCGGATCACTCTTCATTGCGTTCGCTGTATTAAGCAGTCATGTTCCAGCAGGGACTCCAAGTGCATATGACCTATTCCATGAGTCATTAGGCTACGTGTTAACTGAAACATTTGCCTTATTGATTTCATCGGTAACTTTCGGTTTTGCTGTACTTGCATCTTATAAAAAGAATGTAAATCAAGTGATCACTTGGTTATTTATTACATTCCTTTTTGGTGCGACCTTCATCGGTATGGAACTCTATGAATTCCATCACCTTGTAGAAGAAGGTCATGGTCCAACTCACAGTGCATTCTTATCATCGTTCTTTACTTTGGTTGGTACACACGGTATCCACGTAACTTCTGGTTTAGTATGGATGCTTGTATTAATGTATCAAATCAAAACTAAAGGTTTGACTTTACCGAATACACGTCGTCTTGCTTGCTTAAGCTTGTTCTGGCACTTCCTTGACATCGTTTGGATCTGTGTATTCAGCGTCGTTTACTTACTGGGAGTTCTCTAATGAGTAGTCATGAGCATAATGCTGCTGGTGCGTCACACGGTAACTTTAAGCAATACACTGTTGGATTTATCCTTTCTGTTATCCTCACCATCATCCCGTTCGGGATGGTGATGATGGGTGGTTTCAGTCGTGGTCTTTTAGTTACTGTGATTGCGATCACTGCGGTTGCTCAGGTTCTTGTACAACTTGTGTACTTCTTACACATGAATACATCATCTGAACAACGTTGGAATATGATTGCATTTATCTACACAATCCTCTGTATCGCTGTACTTTTAATTGGTTCTGTGTGGATTATGAATTACCTTCACTACAATATGATGATCTAAACTGATTGTCATGTTGAAAAAATATCTATTCCTGACTAAACCAGGAATTCTCTTCGGTAATTTCATTACCACCTTGGGCGGCTTTTTCTTAGCCGCCCAAGGCTCTATAGACATCTCATTATTACTTCTTACCCTAATTGGAACAACTTTAGTTGTGGCCTCTGGTTGTGTGGTTAATAATGTTATAGATCAAGATATTGACACAAAGATGCAGCGTACCCAAAACCGCGCACTTGTTAAAAAAACAATCTCTCCTACTGTTGCGCTGATATATGCATTAGTGCTTGGAGTAATTGGTTTTAGCATTTTATGGTTCGGTGTAAATGGTTATGCATTTTTGTTTGCAATGATTGGTTTTATTGTCTATGTCGGTTTTTATAGTTTGTGGACCAAACGCACCTCAATCCATCAAACCGTCATTGGTAGCATCTCCGGAGCGAGCCCTCCTGTTATTGGTTATACCGCAGTAACTCATCAATTTGATGCAGCAGCCTTGCTTTTGTTTTTAGCATACGCTTTATGGCAAATGCCTCACTCTTGGGCAATTGCAATTTATCGTTTTGATGATTACAAAAATGCGGGAATTCCAATTTTGCCTGTAGCACGTTCTATTTATCGTACGAAAATTGAATGTGTCATTTATATCCTATTATTTGCAGCTGTTTTGAATGGATTATATTGTTTTGGCTATACCAATATCTTCTTTTTAATTACCTTTAATGCTTTAACAGCTTATTGGTTATATTTATCAGTTATTGGATTTAAGGCCGAAAATGATCAACTCTGGGCTAAACGATTTTTCCTCTACTCGGTCATATTAATTACCCTGTTAAGTTTGAGTTTTAGCTTTACCTATCAATCCCCTGCTCCAAATCTTCCTCTCTTTTAAACAAGAGAGGATTTCCTCTTTATAGTAAAGAAGTTTTACTTTTCTGATCAAAAGATTTGTTTTTAGTCGAACTTTTACCTATAATTCAGCCTTCGCAATTTTTGCGACATAACTTATTAAGTTATGACTCCTTGCTTCTAATTTTTTGATTAGGGGCTGTTTAAACCGTAAGGAGCTGACAATGCGTCATTACGAAATCGTACTTTTGGTACACCCAGACCAAAGCGATCAAGTTGTAGGTATGGTTGAACGCTATATCTCTCAGATCAAAGAAGCTGAAGGTCAAATTCACCGTTTAGAAGATTGGGGCCGTCGTCAATTGGCTTACCCAATTAACAAAATTCACAAAGCGCACTACATTCTTATGAATGTTGAATGTGGTCAAACTACGCTTGATGAGTTAGAAGAATTATTCCGTTATAACGACGCGATCATTCGTAACCTTATCATCCGTCGTGAACACGCAATCACTGAAGAGTCATTGCTTGCTAAGAGTGCTGAAGAAAAGCGTGCGCGTAAAGCTCAACGCGAAGAAGCACAGCAAGTTGCTCAAGAAGCTGAATAAGGAGAACATCAATGGCACGTTTTTACCGTCGTCGCAAGTTCTGCCGCTTTACAGCTGAGAATGTTGCGTACATCGACTACAAAGATATCGACACTTTAAAACAGTACATCACTGAAAACGGCAAGATTGTTCCTAGCCGTATCACTGGTACTAAAGCTCGTTATCAACGTCAATTAGCACTTGCTATCAAACAAGCTCGCTATTTGTCTTTGATTCCGTACACTGACAACCATAAGTGAGGTGATCTGTGGACGTTATCTTATTACAACGCATTAAGAACCTTGGTAAATTAGGCGATAAAGTATCAGTTAAAGCTGGTTACGGCCGTAACTTCCTTATCCCTCAAGGTAAAGCAGTTGCAGCTACTGAAGCTAACACTGCTGCTTTTGAAGCTCGTCGTGCTGAACTTGAGAAGCAAGAAGCTGAAGTTTTAGCTGCTGCTCAAGCACGTGCTGAACAATTGAACGAAGTTAACATCGTTATCACTGCTAAAGCTGGTGACGAAGGTAAACTGTTCGGTTCTATCGGTACTCGTGACATCGCTGACGCATTAACGAATGCTGGTCTTACAGTTGACCGTGCAGAAGTTCGTTTACCAAATGGCGCGCTTCGTCACACTGGTGAATTCAACATCGCAATTCAATTGCACCATGATGTTGTTGCAGAAGTTCTCGTTACTATCGTATCTGAGTAATTTCTCATCAAAAAAAAGAGCATGCTTTTGCATGCTCTTTTTTTATGTTTCAAATTTTAAAATAAGATATATTAATTCCTGATCAGTTCTTCAGTTTAATTGGTTTTTTAATTAGGTAGTTTATTTAATTTTGTTTTAAGATAGTTCTCGGCTTTACAGCCTCGTTGTGTACACCCTTCTTTATCATCAGGTCTAATTATGTCTCAGGCGAATGCCACTTCTTTAGCGCTTTCATCTCCAATAGAAAATAAAACGAGTGAATCAGGCCAACTTAAAGAGTTTCGCACTCCCCCACACAATTTAGCCATTGAGCAAGCTGTTCTGGCTGCTTTGATGACAGTTGCTGAATCTTTTGAGCAAGTCAACGATGTACTAAAAGAAAATGATTTTTACGCGACTCGTCATAAATATATTTTTCGTGCAATCGAGAAATTAGCACAGGAAAACTCACCCTATGATGCTGTCTTAGTAAGTGACTGGCTTCTAAAACAAAATTTACTTGATGCTATTGGTGGCGAAGAATATTTAATGCAGCTCATGGCTGATTCACCATCAAGTTTCTATAATTTAGAAACCTATGCCACTAAAATTAAAGAATTTTCTACTCTACGCAGTATGATTAAAGTTAGTACTGAAATCTTACAAAATGCTTATGACACAAAAGGTCGTGGTGTTAGTGAAATTTTAGACTTAGCTGAAACGAGTATTTTCTCTTTAGCAGAACAGCACAATAATAATAAAAAAGATGCAGGCCCTAAATCTATTAGTTCAGTTACCGCAGACGTTATTAGCAAGCTAGACGAGCTTTCAAAATTAGACGGCAATATTACAGGTTTAACTACAGGTTTCTTAGAACTTGATAATAAAACATCAGGTATGCAACCTGGTGATTTAATTATTGTTGCTGCACGTCCATCGATGGGTAAAACTACCTTTGCCATGAATTTGGTTGAAAGTGTTTTGCAATATAACAAACTACCTGCTCTGGTATTTTCAATGGAGATGCCAGCAGACTCGATTGCGATGCGTCTTATTTCTGCAATGGGTAAAGTTCATCAAGGACATTTACGTTCGGGGAATTTAGATGCAGATGAATGGACCAAGGTAACTGGTACAATTTTGCAGCTTCAACAAATGCATTTGTATATTGATGACTCATCTGCTCTACCTCCAACTGAACTCCGTGCCCGTGCCCGCCGCGTTGCCAAAATGCATGATGGTAAAATTGGTTGCATCATGGTCGATTACTTGCAGCTTATGAAAGTTCCAGGTATGGGTGATAACCGTGTAGGAGAGATTTCAGAAATTTCTCGTAGCTTAAAAGCACTAGCGAAAGAAATGCAATGTCCTGTTATCGCACTTTCCCAGCTTAACCGAAGTCTGGAAAACCGTCCAAATAAACGCCCTGTAATGTCCGACTTACGTGAATCCGGTGCGATCGAGCAGGATGCCGACTTAATTATGTTTATTTACCGTGATGAGGTTTATAACAAAGAGTCGAAAGAAGCTGGCACTGCAGAAATTATTATTGGTAAGCAGCGTAACGGTCCAATTGGTTCAGTTCGTCTTGCTTTTGAAGGTCAATATACTCGATTTAGTAATCTCTCTCCTGAGTATTACAGCCAATATGATGATGAAGAATAAACTCTATCTCTAGCCCAAAGGAGTAAATGAGGGTGCGCCAAGCAACAGTTTATATTGATCGCAATGCACTTCAATATAATTTAAACCGTGTCAAACAACTCGCAACAAATTCAAAAATTGTAAGTATGGTGAAAGCTAATGCTTATGGACATGGAATCAAAGACTGTTTAGCAGCCTTAAATGCCTCAGATGCCTTTGGTGTCGCCTGCCTACAAGAAGGTTTGGAAATTCGTCAACACGGATTCCAACAACCCGTTACTTTAATTGAAGGGGTATTTTCTGAAGATGAAATGCCAATTGCAATTAAACAAAAATTTGAATGTGTGATTCACCATCAACAACAATTTGAATGGTTAATTAAACACAAACAAGCCTACATTACCCAAGGTTTAAAAGTTTGGGTTAAGCTTAACAGCGGCATGAACCGTCTAGGTTTTAAAAATCCAGAAATTATTGAAGTTATTAAGACTTTAAAATCTGAAGGATTTACTTGTGTGCTTGCAATGCATTTCGCAAATGCAGATGTAGACCATCCACTGAACGAACAACAAAAACAACAATTTTTACAAGTTAAACACGCTTGTGATCCTGTTTTAGCATCTTGCTGTAACTCAGCTGCTATTTATAAATGGCCAGAATTACATTTTGATTATGTTCGTCCCGGTATCATGCTTTACGGCGCCTCACCTTTTGCAGATCAAACAGTCCATGATCTTGACTTAAAACCAGTAATGACTTTTTCAGCAGAAGTCATTGCCCTAAACCATATTCAACCTGATGAACATGTCGGTTATGGTTCTACTTTCTGCGCAACGCAAGCCATGGATATCGCCATTGTTTCTATAGGATATGGTGATGGTTATCCACGCGCTTATGTTAAACAAAACTATGTCGCTATTGATAAACAGCTCTGCGCAGTTGTAGGACGAGTGAGTATGGATATGCTTGCAATTGACGTAACAGGTCTGCAAGTGAAATTAGGTACTCCAGTTGAACTTTGGGGTCCCCACCGCCTCGTTGATGATGTTGCGGATGCAAACGGAACGATAGGATATGAATTACTCTGCCGCCTAAGTAATCGCCCTACTCGTAAAAGCAGTTAAATAATAAAATATAAAAAAATCCAAGCTTGCTTGGATTTTTTTATTTAAATATTCAATATTTTATCGCCAGTAATCATCTGTTGGTTTTGGCATTTCTTGTAAGCCGCGACGTAGAGTATCTGACCATTGCCGACTAATTTGTGAAAAATAAGGATCGTCTTCTGTAATTCGTTTTCCCATCGGAATAACAAAACTATCTTTCTTATAAATCAATGCATCAAGTGGTAAGCCAACAGATACATTTGAACGTAAAGTTGAGTCAAAAGAAATCAGGCTACAACGTAATGCATCATCTAATGGCATTGCATAATATAAAGCTCGATCTAGAATCGGTTTGCCATATTTACTTTCACCAATTTGAAAATAAGGTGTATCAGTCGTCGCACAAATAAAATTGCCTTGTGGATAGACATTATAAAGCTGCATGTCACCACCCTTAATCTGACCACCGACCAAAATACTACAAGCATAATTCATTTGTTCTTGAGTGTCTGAACTAATATCCTCTAAAACAGCTTTTAAAGTTTTCCCTATCAGTTCGGCTGCCTCAAACATCGTATTAACACTATACAAATTAGGCTCTTGCTGCAAAGTAAGCGCATTTTGCAAATGACCTATAACAGCTTGCGTTGTTGCCAAGTTGCCTGCTGTTTGCAACGCCATAAAGCGCTCTCCGGTAACGCCGAAAGTATGCAATTTTCGGAACACAGAAATATGATCAACCCCTGCATTGGTTCTTGTGTCACTGATAAACACTAAACCCTGTTCCAATCTTAGCGCACAACAATAGGTCATTTCATTCTCTTTACATTCAACATGCCAACACTTGAACCACAGACATCATGTTCTCAATTCCACCTTGCTCTCTTACACCACGAATAGGTGCTACATCGAGATAGTCACGTCCTACAGCAAGGTAAATATGATGTTTGGGTGTAAACAACTGATTGCTTACATCAAAACAATACCACTGATTTTCTAAAAATACTTCCGCCCAAGCGTGACTGGCAAGGTGCGGATAGTTCTGATCAAATAGATAACCCGAGACGTAACGTGCAGGTAATTGTAACGCACGGCACATCGCAATTAAAATGTGCGCATGATCTTGGCATACACCTTGTCCAGCATGAAATGCTTCGATCGCAGTTGTCTGAACTGAAGTACTTTCAGGCTGATAAAGTATTTTCTGTAAGATATATTCACTTAATAATGCAATATGTTGTCGGTCTTTAATCACCACAATATTTTTTGCAAAGTCCAACATTTCCAAATCACATCGAGTTGCACCTGTCATTTGCAAAAACAAATTAGCGGGTGTAGAGAGATTTACACAACCCATTTCCACGTTTTGAAGCTCAACAATTCCTTGAGCCATAAAGGTTAGATGTTGGTATGAATAACGCTGACTAGCCGTCATCCATACATTATTAAATATATCTCTTTTGATGGTTTTATCGCCCGGCACACTAATTGCCCAATTCATAACATGTTGATGAGCCGATGTTTGAGGCATCATTTTAATATACTGAATGCTATTTCGAGCAGTTTCAGTATAGCTATAATGCGTTTGATGATTAACCATCAATTTCATAATCAGCCCTCAAACATATTTTCCAACTGCTGTGTAAAAGTATAATAAGCGTCCCACGTAAGTTGCTGCTTTAATACTTGCCAATTTTCATCTATATTTTCCCAATTCAAATGAGCAAGCTGTTGCACCACAATATCTAACTCTGATAAGAGAACAGATAAATCTTTTCCAAAACGCAGTTCTATATCAAATTGCTCTATTTTTTGGCCTAAATACAAAAATAAATAAATATCTTCATGTTCCGCTTCTAATATTTGAGTGCAGTGTTCAACAGCTTTTTTCAATGCATCAGGTTGAGGTTGAAGCGTATTAATCACATTATTTAATTCTGCATAAGCATGTGCCGACAAAATCCCTCTTAGTTCCTGAATATTATCTTTAGCAATAATGAGCTGGTTCAGTAATGAAAATGTTTGCTTCTTGTCTAACATATAGTGATTTAGTAATTCAGCATTTTCTATAACTAAACCAAATGCTGCTGCAAATTTTGTTGCTTTCTCATCTTCTATAAAGGGTAAATGAGAGGCTGCAAATTTAACTCGCATCAAATATCGACCCAACCAATATATTTGATGCGCACTCGAATTGAGTAAAACCATAAAGTTCCTCTTTAACCCACAATCAGGAATGTAATGTTTCGACAACCCATGTATCTTTTATGCCGCCACCTTGAGATGAATTTACGACCAAAGAGCCAGCTTGCATGGCCACGCGTGTTAAACCACCAGGTACAATCTCTGTACGATAAGGTGAGCTCAACACGAATGGACGCAAATCAATATGACGCTCAGCTACTCCTCCCGTAGTTAAAGTCGGAGCAACAGATAAAGCCAAAGTAGGTTGTGCAATGTACATATGAGGCATAGCTATTAATTTTTTTCTAAATTCATCAATTTCGCATGAGCTTGCTTTAGGCCCGATCAACATGCCATACCCACCTGAACCTTGTGCTTCCTTAACGACTAATTGATCCAGATTAGAGAGTACATAGTCTAAGTGTTCTTCTTTACGGCACTGATAAGTAGGTACATTTTTTAGAATTGGTGTTTCATCCAAATAATATTGAATCATTTGGTCTACATAAGGGTAAATAGATTTATCATCTGCCACACCTGTTCCAGGTGCATTTGCAATCACCACATTTTTCTGCAAATAAGCAGACATAAGACCAGCTACTCCTAAAGCACTGTCGGGTCGAAATGCTAAAGGATCTAGAAAATCATCATCTAAACGGCGGTAAATTACGTCTACTTTTTGACGCCCACGAATAGTTTTGACAAATACTTGATCATTTTCTACAAATAAATCTCGATTTGTAACCAATGGCACATCCATTTCGCGCGCTAGAAAAGCGTGCTCATAATAGGCACTGTTAAAACGCCCTGGTGTTAGTACCACGACAAAAGGTTGATCCGGGGAAGAATTTTCTTGCAATATCTCTTTTAAAAGTTTTGGATAATGCTCAATCCCCTGTAAATTATTGGCTGTACATAGCTCAGGCATTAATTTCTGGCTAATGTTTCGGCTTTCAATCATGTAAGATACGCCAGAAGGTGTTCTTAAATTATCCTCCAATACAAAAAACTCTCCTTCACCATCACGGATAATATCAATTCCACTAATTTGTGAATAAATTTTACCTTTCAAAGCGTGTTTGAGCATATGAGGTTGGAAAGCATCATTCCCCATAATCTGTTCTTCGGGAAGAATGTGTTCTTTTAAAATATGTTGTCCATGATAAATATCATCTAGGAAATAATTTAATGCCTTAACACGCTGTGCACAGCCCGAGGCAATTTTTTCCCATTGTTTTTTCTCGATTACTCTTGGAATTAAATCGAAAGGTATGGTGCGCTCGGTTCCTTCTTTATCGCCATAAACATTAAAGGTAATCCCTTGATAAAGAAAATGCTGCTTCGCCTGAGCATTTAGCTCTTTTAACTCATCTAAAGTGCGGATACTCAACCATTGTTCAATTTTTTTAGAAGCTGCCCCATTCGATGTTACATCATCAAGCATCTCGTTAAAGAACTGTGATTTTAGTTGTTCAAAGAGATTGGTTTGCACAGAAATATGTTCTAAAAAAGAGGTTGGATTAATAAGTGCCGTTGTTGTCTGCTCTTGTATAAAAAAATCGTTATCTAGATGTAATTCATGCTCTTGTTCTGACATAACCACCTCGTCTTATCATTTATCTATATTTCATTTTTAAATAAGCAATTTCAGTGCCACTTATATATCTGTAATACTTTTACGGCATCATTGTTATAACTTTCTTCTAAATCTTATCATCCTTTGTCCAACGGGCTATAAACTGAATCTGACAAACTTGCTAAATCTGTAAAGATTTTTTATTGTGTTGACACCAAAGCAATTGGATATAGATGTATTACGCTTATGTCTGTAATAGAAAAAGAAACTTCAAATAGTTTATATCGCCAATGGCAGATCTTGTCTCGCCTACCCACCGGTAAATGGATCGGAACTCGAGAATTACAAGAAATGCTTGAGCGCGAAGGTATTGAAATCAGTTTAAGGACTATTCAGCGTGACTTAAATCAAATTGCTCAGCGTTTTCCGATAGAGAGTAATAAAGCCGTACCTCAAGGCTGGCGGTGGCAGTCAGACGCTCCTATCCAGAGTTTACCTCACATGACGAGCTCACAAGCAGTGACCTTTATGATGGTTGAGGAACACCTAAAGCACTTACTTCCTCCAAGCCTGCTTGATGAGATGGGTCCATGGTTTGATTTAGCCAAACGTAGCCTCTCTACTCAAAATAATGTGAGACAGTGGATTAACCGTGTACGCATTGTTCCTGCAAGTCAACCGCTTATTCCACCTGTAGTGGATCGTGGCGCTCAGCAGGCAATTTATGAAGGTCTACTACAAGACAAACAGATTGAGTGTGTTTATCGGGCCCGTGTAAATCAAGGTGAAGATAAAACTTATATTTTAAACCCTTTAGCTTTGGTACAAAAAGGTGCAGTCATTTATTTGATTTGCACACGGCATGACAAAACTGAAGTGCAAACATTTGCTCTGCACCGTTTTAAATCAGCAAAAGTATTAGATAGTCGCGCCCTACATCCGGTCAATTTTGATATTGATCATTATATTGATTCAGGCGCTTTAGGCTTTAGAGTGGACTACAACCAGCCAACTGAATCAATTCAGCTCACCTTAACCATGACAGAGCAAACTGCGAAAACTTTTTATGAAAGTCAGTTAAGTAAAGACCAAACAATTACTCCACTTGAAGAAAATATCGTAGAAGTTACAGCTACCGTACCTTTTACATCTCAACTGGTGTGGTGGCTACGTAGTTATGGTAAAAAATTACTGCATATTGAGCCAGTTCAAGTACACAACGCTGTACGTGAAATTGAAACTGATAGTAAATAGTTATAAAAAAGAGAACCATACGGTTCTCTTTAGATTTTGAATTATAATTTTCTTAATTTTATATTCTTTTTATATTTCTACTTGTTTCCAGATCAAGATGTTCTCCCCCACCAAAACTGATCCGCTCTTTCTTTTGCGCTATTTTGAACATGAGCATTGGCATGCCATTTCATATCCATTGTAGCGAATTGATTTCATTGTCATGGTTAAAGCCCTCTTGTTTGAACGTGAATTCAATATAACTGGCGGCTTAAAATATGTGAAATAAGAAAAAAAGGAAGCGAAATCTCTTTTCTTCCTTAGGAAGTTTCCATATATTTTTTGAACAGAAAATAAAAAAGCCCAGTCTTAACTGGGCTTTTTATATACTCAAATGATTAAGCTGTTTTCTTAATCATATTGTTCTTACGAATTGTGATCATGACAAGCTGAACAGCTGCTGGCGTAACACCAGGAATACGGCTTGCTTGAGCTAAAGTTTCTGGAAGCACTGTTTTTAACTTCTGTGTGATTTCACGTGATAAACCAGACACGTTATCATAATCAAAATCGGCTGGTATTTTAGTTTCTTCAAGACGCTTTAATTGAGCAACATCTTCATGTTGACGGTTGATGTAACCTTCATATTTCACGGCAATTTCGATTTGCTCACCCACTTGCTCTGAAACTTCAGAACCCGTAAGTTCTGCAATTTGACCAAAGTTGATGTTAGGACGCTTAAGCAAATCAATTGCGCTGCATTCCTTACTCAAATCTGCACCCGTCATTTCAACGAATTTTTTACCCATAGGGTTATTTGGTGCTGCCCATATATGTTGTAAACGAGAGGTTTCACGCTCAACTGCTTCCATTTTTTCACAATAAGCAGCCCAACGTACATCATCGACCAAACCAAGTTCACGACCAATAGTTGTCAAGCGTTGATCCGCGTTATCTTCACGCAACATCAAACGATATTCAGCACGTGAGGTAAACATACGGTACGGTTCTTTAGTACCTAACGTGATGAGGTCATCAACCAATACACCCATGTAAGCTTGGTCACGTTTAGGCGTCCATTCTTCTTGCTCCCACGCACGGCGTGCAGCATTTAAACCTGCAAGTAAACCTTGAGCACCCGCTTCTTCATAACCTGTTGTACCATTAATTTGACCAGCGAAATACAAGCCATTAATCGCTTTAGTTTCGAGGGTAAATTTCAAAGCTTGCGGGTTGAAATAATCATATTCAATTGCATAGCCTGGACGTAAGATATGAGCGTTTTCCATACCACGAATTGAGCGTACAAGCTCAAACTGAACATCAAACGGTAAAGAAGTCGAAATACCATTAGGATAAAGCTCATGTGTATCTAGACCTTCTGGTTCCAAGAATACTTGATGTGAGTCTTTATCAGCGAAACGGTGAATCTTATCTTCAATTGATGGACAGTAACGTGGACCTACCCCCTCAATAACACCCGTATACATTGGTGAACGATCTAAACCACCGCGAATAATATCGTGGGTTTTTTCGTTTGTATGCGTGATATAACAGTTTACTTGTTCAGGGTGCATAGAAGCATCACCCATGAAAGACATGACTGGAGACGGGAAATCACCCGGCTGTGGAATCATGACAGAAAAGTCAACTGAACGTGCATCAATACGTGGTGGAGTACCGGTTTTTAAACGACCAACAGGTAGTTTTAATTCACGTAAACGCTGAGCAAGTGCAATAGAAGGAGGATCACCCGCACGACCACCACTTGATTTTTCTAAACCAACGTGGATTACACCACCCAAGAATGTACCTGTAGTCAACACAACAGTTTTTGCATCAAAGCGAATACCCATTTGGGTAACAACACCTTTAACAGTATCGCCTTCAACAATCAGATCATCAGCTGCTTGCTGGAAAATATCAAGATTTGCTTGATTTTCCAAAGTGTCGCGGATGGCAGCCTTATAGCGCACGCGGTCAGCTTGAGCACGTGTTGCACGCACAGCTGCACCTTTACGCGAATTTAAAATACGGAACTGAATACCACCTTTATCGGCAGCTAAAGCCATTGCCCCACCAAGTGCATCAATTTCGCGTACTAAGTGAGACTTACCAATACCGCCAATTGCTGGGTTACAACTCATTTGGCCCAAAGTCTCAATGTTATGGGTCAAAAGCAAAGTCTGTCGTCCCATACGCGCAGCAGCAAGGGCCGCTTCCGTACCTGCGTGACCGCCACCGATAACGATAACATCATAAACTTTAGGATAGTGCATGAGTACAAAAACACCAGAAAAAAAAGACGGAACATTATAGCAAAATTATCTGCTTATTGATGTACATAATTACAAAATTGTCTTCACATGATTTACGGTACTCCACATGTTTTGACATTTTGTTGCATGAATTCAATACAAAATGAATGTTTTTAAGAATCTTTCATCTTAGAATAAAAAATGTACAGCACTTCTACGACTTTAAAATTAACGCAACGAGAAGGAATACAAAATGAAAACGACCATGTTAAAAATCTTAACTGCATCTCTAATTTGTTTTTCAGGCGTAACTTTTACCCATGCTGCTGACACGAGCAAAGCCGAAATGCAAAAACAAATTCGAGTCTGTGCAAAAAAACAGCAAGGTGAATGGGTCTCTTACAATCACAACGGTGTAACCTTTAACGGTACTTGCCAACCAAACGAAAATGGCAAGTTACAATTTAAGGCCCCTGCTCCTTAATCTGTTTTACATAAGGTATAGTAGAAGTCATTTATTTACTGCTATATCTCATCAGTATTTTCAAAGACGGTCCATTAAAGATGGGCCGCTTTCTTTTTTAAAATGGTCTAGTCCGCTACAATACGCCTTTAAATAAAATTTTTAGGTCCTTTTCGTGAAGTGGTTACAAATACACATTACCGTTGATCAAGAACAAGTTGAGTTCACAGAAACACTTTTAATGTCTCTAGGTGCGGTAAGCGTAACTCTGGATGATGCTGAAGATCAGGCTTTACTTGAACCATTACCAGGTGAAACACCTTTATGGAATAAAGTCATTGTGACAGGCATCTATCAACAAGACGAACAAGACCCGATTGATGTCGACACTTTAGAAGCTTTCTTAAAAGCTCAACTTCCAGATGTTCCTATGCGTCATGAAGAACTTGAAGATCAAGTGTGGGAACGCGCATGGATGGATTATTATGAACCAATTCAGATTGGGGAAAAGTTCTGGATCGTACCTGAATGGCTAGAACCACCAGAAGCGGACGCTACTAATATTAAGTTAGACCCAGGTCTTGCGTTTGGTACAGGTAATCACGCAAGTACTTTCCTGTGCTTACAATGGCTAGGTAAAACTGATGTTAAAGATAAAATCGTGATTGATTATGGCTGTGGTTCAGGCATTTTAGGCGTAGCGGCTTTATTATTAGGTGCTAAAAAAGTATATGCTACCGATATTGACCCTCAAGCTGTTTTAGCAACAAAACAAAATGCAGAACTTAATGGTGTATTAGATCGCCTTTATGTAGGTCTTCCGGAAGAATTCGATCAAGAGTTCAAACCTCAGCAGGCAGACGTTTTAGTTGCAAACATTTTAGCGGGTCCATTAATGGCACTTGCATCTGAGTTTGCAAATTTAATTAAATCTGAGGGTGAGTTCGCACTTGCAGGTGTAATCGAAGAGCAAGTTGCTGATGTTTCACGTGTTTATTCTGAATTTTTTGATATATTAGATGTCGAAAAACGCGAAGAAAATTGGTGTCGCATTTCAGGAAAACGTAAAACAATAAATTGAGACTTCTAACTCATGAATGAAAAACAAACCCGCTGCCCTAAGTGTTTAACAGTTTATAAAGTATCTCTTACTCAATTGACTGTTGCTCAGGGTATGGTTTGTTGCCCCAAATGTAATTCGAATTTTAATGCATTAACCAATCTGATTAATATTGAACAGCCAGCCATGGTTAATTCATCTACTTTAGTTAATGGTTCAATGCAAACACGATATATGACACATTCACACGTGTTAGATATCTTTGACCAAAAAGTTGAGAACTCTAATATTGATCTATTAACCTATCTCAACAACTTAAATTACTTTCATAATGAACCTATTAATGCTTTACCAAACCTTAATTTGGCTGAGCAAGTGTCCCCACAAGAACAAGACAATAATAAAAAACATAGTTGGTTGTACTATACGCTCTGGAGCTCTGCCAACCTTATTCTGATTTTAGTTTTTACTTTCCAGATTCTCTGGTTTAACCCTAAACTCATGCATACAAGCCCTACCGTTAGTCATGCATTTAATTATGTTTGCCAAATACTACATTGCAATAAAACAGCAGAACTGTATGAACTTATTCATATAGAAAAGATAAAAGTTCGTAGAATTGATGCAAACCATACCCAATTTTCAGGCATATTACTTAATCAGAATGATAAAAGTATTGAGCTTCCTAACTTAAAGTTGATTTTTACGACAGAACCAAGCAAAACTGAAGAAATCATACTAACTCCTCAGCAATATTTAGTAGAGAACTTACAGGGTATTCAGCGCATTCCATCCAACACCCCTTACCGATTCCAATTTGAGCTAAACAAAAGCAAAAAAAGCCTAGTAAATTATCGATTAGAAATTGTCCACCCCTAAAATGTAAAAAAAGTGAAAAAAAAATAAAAAAAAATGCAGTTAATTTGCTCACTTTTTCCTAGACAATGTTATGATACGCGCCACGAAAGCTTTGACTCATATACTCCTCGCTCTCAATCCAAAAAAAATACTGTTAAGCATGTGTGCTTTTCTACTTTAAGCGCATAGCCTAACTTTTTTTGTTTTTGAGGGGGCTGTAACAAATATTTAATTATTGTTACGCTTATTTTTTATTCAATACGAAGAAATATGGCAAGCTAATTGTTCTTATGTTTTAGAGTCACTGTTTTAGGATCTAAAACAGGACTCCGTATTTTTAGACCACATTTATATACTACTTTACCCAAGTTAGTATTTGATTTTCGGATTAACTCGCATGAATAGCAAATCTCCTATTTTTACTGCACAATCTGATGTTGCTCTTCGCATCCACGTGGATCGCGCAGTTCGCCATTATTTTGCACAATTGCAAGGTGAGCAACCATCTCAGGTATATGACATGGTGCTAGCAGAAATGGAGAAACCTCTTTTATCTGTAGTTCTTGAATATACACGTGGTAATCAAACACGTGCTGCAGAGATTCTTGGACTCAACCGTGGCACTTTACGTAAAAAGTTAAAAGCTCACGGTTTAATGAGTGAATAAATGATAAAATGCTCACGACGTCGTGGGCATTTTTTTATGCTTATTGGTTTTAATCCGTAGACTTGAAATTGTTGAATTAAACATCATGACTATTAAACGTGCTTTGATTTCTGTATCTGATAAGACAGGAATTGTCGAATTTGCTCAAAACCTTGCAGCTCTAGGGGTAGAACTATTATCTACAGGCGGCACATATAAGTTGCTTAAAGATAATAATATCGCGGTTGTAGAAGTATCTGAACATACGGGCTTCCCTGAAATGATGGATGGTCGTGTTAAGACATTACATCCAAAAATTCATGGTGGTATTCTTGCTCGTCGCGGTTTAGACGAAGCAGTTATGGAAGAACACAACATTGATCCGATTGATCTTGTTGTTGTAAACCTTTATCCATTTGCTGCAACTGTTGCAAAACCAGACTGTACTCTTCCTGATGCAATCGAAAATATCGACATCGGTGGTCCTACAATGGTGCGTGCAGCAGCTAAAAACCATGCTTCAGTGGGTATCGTTGTAAATGCTTCAGATTACGACACTGTAATCAATGAATTAAAAACCGCTGGTTCACTTTCTTATGAAACGCGTTTTGATTTAGCAGTTAAAGCATTTGAACATACAGCTCAATACGACGGCATGATCGCTTCTTACTTAGGCGCTCGCGTTGGTAAGACCGAAGGCGAAGCTGATTTATTCCCTCGCACATTCAATACCCAATTGAACAAAGCACAAGATTTACGTTACGGTGAAAACCCACATCAATCTGCAGCATTTTATGTTGAAGCAAATGCAAAGGAAGCTTCAGTTTCTACTGCAAAACAGTTACAAGGCAAAGAATTGTCTTATAACAATATTGCAGATACAGATGCAGCACTTGAATGTGTTAAATCATTCGCAAAACCTGCTTGTGTAATCGTAAAACATGCTAACCCTTGTGGTGTTGCTGTTTCTTTAGACGGTATTAAAGCTGCTTATGATTTAGCTTACGCAACAGATCCAGAATCTGCTTTTGGCGGTATCATTGCATTTAACCGTGAGTTAGATGTAGCAACTGCTCAAGCAATTGTAGAGCGTCAATTCGTTGAAGTCATTATTGCTCCAAGCATTGCCGATGGTGTACTTGAAGTAACTGGCGCAAAGAAAAACGTACGTGTTTTAGTATGTGGTGAATTACCTGCAATTGATGCACGTGCACCGCAACTTGACTACAAACGTGTTAATGGCGGCTTACTTGTTCAAGATCAAGACTTGGGCATGATCACTAAAGATGATCTTAAAGTAGTTACTAAGCGTGCACCGACTGAGCAAGAAATTGATGATCTCATCTTTGCTTGGAAAGTTGCGAAATATGTGAAATCAAACGCAATTGTTTATGCTAAAAACCGCCAAACTATTGGTGTAGGTGCAGGTCAAATGAGCCGTGTTAACTCAGCTCGTATTGCTGCCATTAAAGCTGAACATGCTGGTTTAGTTGTTGAAGGTGCTGTAATGGCTTCCGATGCATTCTTCCCGTTCCGTGATGGTATTGATAATGCAGCTAAAGCTGGCATTAAATGCATCATTCAACCAGGTGGTTCTATGCGTGATGAAGAAGTAATCGCAGCAGCAGATGAAGCTGGTATTGCAATGGTCTTCACTGGTATGCGCCATTTCCGCCACTAATTTAAATTTAGTCCTCCCTAACCCTCCTTTTATTCAGGAGGGTTTTCCACAATAATGGAGCTAAACTCCACCTTGAGGGATAGAGGGGGATGAAAAGGATTAAAGTTAAGGAACAAATTAAAAATGAATATTTTAGTTTTAGGTAGTGGTGGTCGTGAACATGCTTTAGCATGGAAAATCGCGCAAGATACCAAAGTTACTCAAGTTTTCGTTGCACCTGGTAATGCTGGTACAGCAACAGAAGACAAATGTATAAATGTTCAACTTGATATTTTAGACAACCCTGCAATTATTGCTTTTGCTAAAGAAAATAATGTTGAGCTAATTATTGTTGGCCCAGAAGCACCTTTAGTGAATGGTGTAGTAGATGCTGCACGTGAAGCAGGTCTAAAAATTTGGGGACCGACTCAATACGCTGCTCAGCTTGAAGGCTCAAAAGCATTTGCTAAACATTTTTTAAAGCGTCATAACATTCCAACTGCTTTTTACGAAGTATTTACGGAAGTTGATGCAGCTAAAGCTTATGTTGAAAAAAATGGTGCACCAATTGTAATTAAGGCAGATGGTCTTGCTGCTGGTAAAGGTGTAATCGTTGCAATGACTAACGAAGAAGCTTTTGCAGCAATTGATGACATGCTTGCTGGCAACAAATTCGGTGATGCTGGTTCACGTGTGGTAATTGAACAGTTCCTTGCAGGCGAAGAAGCTTCTTTCATTTGTATGATTGATGGTAAAAACATTTTACCAATGGCAACTTCTCAAGATCACAAGCGTATTTTTGAAGGTGACCAAGGTCCTAATACTGGTGGTATGGGCGCCTACTCTCCTGCTCCAGTTGTTACTTCAGACATTTTCGAACGCGTTATGAATGAAATCATGCGCCCGACTGTTGAAGGTATGGCTGCTGACGGACATGTCTACACTGGTTTCTTATATGCTGGCTTAATGATCGATGAACAAGGTCAACCACGTGTAATCGAGTTCAACTGTCGTTTTGGTGACCCTGAAACTCAACCCATCATGATGCGCTTAAAATCATCTCTTGTTGAATTGGTAGAAGCAGGTATTGCTGGTAACTTACCAAATGAAGCTGAATGGGATGAGCGCAAGTCAATCGGTATTGTACTTGCAGCAGAAGGTTATCCTGATAGTGTGCGCAAAGGTGATGTAATTTCAGGTATTGGACAATCACCTGAAGATACTAAAATTTTCCATGCAGGCACTGCAACTCGTGAAGACGGTCATATTGTGACTTCTGGTGGTCGAGTTCTTTGTGTAACTGCTTTGGGTGACAGCGTTCTTGAAGCGCAAATCAATGCACTTGAAGTATGTGGCCAAGTTACATTCACAGGTATGCAATATCGTAGCGATATCGGTTATCGCGCAATTGCACGTGAAAAAGCTGAATAAAAGTTTAAATATAAAGAAGCTCTCTTTGGAGGGCTTTTTTATTTTTCGTCTTCACTTATCTTAAATATTCATATTAATCTTAATTTTTATTCAATTGTGATGATTAAGATCGAAAGATGTCCACTATATTGAATATGTTTTTATTGATATGATTAGTTAAAGCGTTGGAACTTTCCATAAAGTTAATGTGTCTTTAAATATTAGGGCACATCATCTAATTCTGTTAAAGATAATCGTTATTTTTAACACTCATACTTTTAGAGACCGTTTAAAAACTGAGAATACAAGATAAAACTGTTGTAAAAATAGTTTTATTTAGCTCAGATGAATGCGGTAAATCAAGTGTCTGAAGAATTAGAAAAGAGCTATAAGTAATAACCTTTAGCCTTGAAAACTTTGTGACGTTGCAACAAAACTCATTTCTTTACTAGTCGAGAGGCAACTTAAATAGTTGATCTCTCACTTAATCAGGACTTTTTTTACATGAAAAAGCTGATCAGTCTTTTTTTAAGCGTGTCTGTGCTATTACTTGCAGCCTGCGGTAAACAACAAAGTGAACCACAAGCTGGAAAAAGCGGTGATTCATCACAACTTCAAACTGTGGTTATTGCCTCAACGGGTTCTGACGCTGACATCTGGCGTTATATTTCAACTTTACCGGAAACTAAAGCTGCTGGTATTAAGCTTGAAGTGAAAAACTTCACTGATTATGTTGCAATGAATACAGCTGTAGCTAATAAAGAAGTTGACTTAAACGCATTCCAATCTTATGCATATTTAGTTGCTTTCAATGCATCAAACAAAGATAAAATTGCACCAGTTGCTACAACTTATCTTGAACCAATGGGTATCTACTCAAGTAAACATAAAAAAGTAGAAGAATTCCCTCAAGGTGCAAGCATTGCAATTCCTAATGATGCGGCGAATGAAGCTCGCGCGTTATTGTTATTACAAAGTGCTGGTTTAATCAAGCTTAAAGCTGACTTCGATCCTGCGAAAGGTACGCCAAGCGATATTATCGATAACAGCAAAAAAATTGATATTAAACCAATCCAAATGGCAACTGCTGTACGCGTAAAAGATGAAGTGGATGCAATCATTTTAGGTAATACTTTAGCGCTGGAAGGTGGTCTAAATGTACTTAAAGATTCTATCTACTATGAGCCAGTTGATCAAAGCACTAAACTCAATGTAAATATTCTTGCGGCAGCAGAATCTCGTAAAGATGACCCAATTCTTCAGAAGGTTGGTCAGCTATACCACACTGAAGCTGTTAAAAAATACGTTGAACAACACTTTGGTGGTACAAAAGTTGACGTGAATCAGCCAATCAGCTACCTCACGGAAGCTAAATAGTAATATAATACCGGCAACGCGAAACAGGCAAAGTCTCTTTGCCTGTTTTTTCTTTTTAGCATAGTTTTTGACGACATGATTCAATTTAAAAACATTTCAAAGCACTATCAGCTTAAAGGCCAAACCATACGAGCTCTGGACCAAATTAATTTGGAAATTCCAGAAGGAAGTATTTTTGGGATTATTGGCTATAGTGGTGCAGGTAAAAGTACTTTAATCCGCCTGATTAACTTACTTGAACGACCAAATGAAGGTCAGGTTATCATTAATCAAAAGGACTTCACTGCTTTGGATGCGCGTTCATTACGTCAGGAACGTGCAAATATTGGTATGATTTTCCAGCACTTCAATTTGCTACAAACCAAGACGGTTGCTGAAAATATCGAAATGCCAATGCGTCTGCTGAATTACAATAAGGCAGAACGTGAAAAGCGCTTGAATGAATTATTGGAGTTCATTGATCTTAAGCATAAAAAAGATGCTTATCCAGATGAGCTTTCTGGCGGCCAAAAGCAACGTGTCGGTATTGCTCGTGCTTTGGCAAATCATCCAAAAATTCTTTTGTGTGATGAAGCAACCTCTGCCCTCGACCCACAAACAACCAAGTCTGTGTTAGAGCTACTCAAGAAAATCAATCAAGAGCAAAAAATCACAATTGTTATGGTGACCCATGAAATGGATGTCATTGAAACTGTTTGTGATCATGTGGCTGTGATGGAAGCAGGTAAAGTCATTGAACAAGGTTCAACGATTGATATCTTTAGTAAACCTCAACACCCGACGACTAAAAACTTCATTCAAACTGTTTTACATCAACAGTTGCCTGTGAATATTTTAAATCAACTCGAGAATCAGCATCATCATAGCATCTACTGTTTACAGTTCTTAGGGCGCTCGGCTCAAGAGCCAGTAATTCAGTCACTGATTAAACAATTTGATATTAGCTTAAATATCTTGTTCGCAAACATGACTGAAATTAACGGTACTGTGATTGGCCAAATGTTTGTGCAGCTTCTAGGCGATCCTCAGTTGATTAAACAGGCTATCGAGTTTTTGGAACAAAATGAAGTAGGTGTAGTTCAATCAGGAGATCAAGTATGAGAGATTTTATCGTACAATGGTTGACTGAACTTACTCAGCCTTTCTGGCACAGTTCCCTTTCAATTGACCAATTTGTAACAGCGTTGCAAGAAACATTTCACATGGTGTTTTTTGCGCTTTTATTTGGTGGTATTTGGGGTTTTATTCAAGGAATTATCCTGCTTGTAACCCGTCCGGAAGGTATTTTGCCAAATAGATTCATTTATCATTTACTTAACCCGATTGTAAATGCGTTACGCTCTCTGCCATTTATTATCTTACTTATTGCAGTAATTCCTCTTACCAAGTTATTGGTAGGTACTTCAATTGGTACATGGGCCGCGATCGTTCCTTTAACAATTTATGTTGGGCCATATATGGGACGCCTGATTGAGACTTCCCTACTCGAAGTAAATGAAGGAATTATTGAATCTGCTCAGGCGATGGGTGCTACACCTTGGCAAATTATCTCCCGCTTTGTTTTGCCAGAAGCACGCAGTTCACTCATTTTAAACTTAACCACAGCGACCATCAGTCTCATCGGTGCAACAGCAATGGCTGGTGCCGTTGGCGCAGGTGGTATTGGCGATTTAGCTATTTCTTATGGCTATCAACGTTTTGATACAAGTGTGGTGATTTTAACAGTGATTGTTCTATTGCTCTTAGTACAGATTGTACAGACACTAGGCAACTGGCTCGCCAAGGTACGTTAAATCATCCATATAAAAAGCTCCCTACATGGGGGCTTTTTTGTTTTATATAAGTCCTTTTCATCAACTAGTTGAGTGCATAGGTTAATACTATTTTCTGTTATGATCAAAATTAGTGATTATTTACTTTTTGGATTTGGTTTTAGGATAAAACAATGCGTTATAGAATTCATTTTATTGATGTACAGAATGCCCTCCAAAACTATATCTGGATTTTAGAAGATACTGAAACCCAAGAAGCTGTTGCAGTTGATCCAACAGAGGCAGAACTCGTTACCCACTTTTGTCAGAATCATCAGTTAAATTTAAAACAAATCTGGCTTACACATTGGCATAAAGACCATATCGGTGGAGTTGCTGATTTAACTGCTGCTCAAAATATTACAGTGTATGGTCCACGTGATGAGCTTTCAAAAATTCCGGGAATTACCCATCCCTTACAGCATAATGACCACCTAAAGTTTAATGATTTAAAAGTAGAAATTATTGCGACCCCTGGCCATACTTTAGGTCATATTGTCTATTTTATTGAAGAGTTAGAAGCTGTCTTCTGCGGCGACACTTTATTTGCAATGGGATGTGGTCGATTATTTGAAGGTACGGCAGAACAAATGTATCACTCACTTAGTCGTTTAGCAGCATTACCCACACAAACCAAAGTATATTGCACGCATGAGTACACACTTTCAAATGCCGAATTTGCATTAACGGTAGAACCACACAATCATGCTTTATCTGAACGAGCTGAAGAAGTCCGTGAGCTACGTAAACAAGGATCAATCACCCTACCCAGTACCATAGAACTTGAATTGGCAACAAATCCTTTTCTCCGTGCAGAAAGTGCCGAAGACTTTGCTCACTTACGTGCCCTTAAAGATAATTTCTAAAATTAATCTTCAATAAAAGATACAGTTTCATTTTAAAAACTGTATCTTTTTGCATAGTACAGATTCATGGTAATTATTTTTTACATTTACTTTATTCTTATTTATTCAGCTTTTTTTAAAATTTCGCCAAATTTATAATTTTTTAAAAATCTGCTAAGGGACAATCTTTTAAATAAAAAGTTTTTATTTTTTAGTTACATAACCTCTCTATAATTTTATAAAAAAGAAAACTTTTCTTTCTCTATCTTACTTTTTTTACAAGTTGCAAAATAAAACAAAGATTTCCCCCTTTAAAAAATCTACTTAAAACCCTATTAATAAATAAGATGTAATGCCACGGATAGAAGGAGTTCTCACGTGAAAAAGGTTGTTAAAGCTAAAAATTTGATTGCGTTTCGTATTTGGTTAGAAAAGTTAGGGTATTCAGTTAAAAATCTTGCTGATGGAAAAGGTTTTACTTTTAGTTTTAAAAAAGAATATGGTTTAGTGACCTGTGATTTGGCAGGAAATTCATTAGCGATGCAATTAGGTGAAGAGTTTGAAGATCACTTAAAAGCATAATTTTTTACAACTCATTTTTTATTTAAGATTGTCTTTTTTAAAAGATAAGCAATGTTGCAGAACTTTAGAATGGTTTAATTAAAATATATTTTTAGATGTTGAAAAAATCTGTAGCCGGGCTACTCTCCCAAATTGCCCTTAGCTACAGATTTTTTTTATAAGGTTATTCTGCTTTATGGTTCTTTAAGGCTTTATCTAAAAGATCTTTATCTAAAGCTTTATCCCAACGTGCTACAACGATTGTTGCGCAGGCATTCCCTACTAAGTTTGTTAATGCACGGCACTCAGACATAAAACGGTCAATACCAAGAATTAACGCCATACCTGCAACAGGAACAGCTGGTACAACCGATAGAGTTGCAGCCAGAGTAATAAAGCCTGCACCAGTCACCCCTGCTGCACCTTTAGAACTTACCATCGCAACTAGAAGCAATGCAATTTGTTCACTAATGGATAAGTCCACGTTACACGCTTGTGCAATAAACAGAGCAGCCATGGTCATGTAGATATTTGTACCATCAAGGTTAAATGAGTAACCTGTTGGAATCACCAAACCGACTACCGATTTTTCACAACCTGCTTTTTGCATTTTATCCATTAAAGATGGTAAAGCTGCTTCAGAAGAACTCGTCCCTAAAACCAGCCAAAGTTCATCTTTGATATAGCGAATTAAATGGATAATTGAGAAGCCGTTATAACGAGCTACAGCTCCTAAGATCACGATGACAAACAACACCGCTGTAATATAGAACGTCATAATTAATAGTAATAAATTACCAATTGATTCGATTCCATAAGCACCGATGGTAAAAGCCATTGCACCAAAAGCACCGATTGGAGCTAGCTTCATTAACATACCAACCAGATAGAAAACTGGAGCTGTTAAGTTATTTAAGAAATCGGTAATTGGACGTGCGCGGTCACCCAATGCAGCCAAAGAAATACCAAATAACACCGCTACAAATAGAACCTGCAAAATTTCGCCACCTGCCAGAGGGCTGACTAGTGTTTGCGGGATAATATTCATGAAAAAGTCGGTAATATTTGTTGCGTGCGCCTTTTCAACGTAAGTATTTACTTTATCGTTGACTAAGGTAGCAGGATCAATATTAAGACCTTTCCCCGGTTGAATAATATTTGCCACAATCATACCCACCACAAGAGCCAAGCTTGAGAAGGTAAGAAAATAAAGCATCGCTTTACCAGTTACACGGCCAACTCGGCTCATGTTTGTCATACTGGCAATGCCTGTCACAACAGTTAAAAAGATGACGGGAGCAATAATCATTTTAACAATCTTGATGAATGCATCACCAAGCGGTTTTAAACTTTCGCCAAGTTCTGGGTAAAAATGACCTATTAAAATGCCCAAAATAATTGCAAAGATGACCTGTACATACAAAATTTGGTGAAACTTCTGTTTTTTCTGTACTGTTTCTTGGTCAAGGGTATTGAAATCCATTATCTAAATACCTTTTCGATGGGGATAAAAAAAATAAATATAAAGCGTACACCACAAGCTGCTTTATCAAGGAAAAGCCATTGTAAAGAATAAAAAACGGGCTGTGTTATAAATTTAAAAAATGTCAAATTTAATAGTCATGCAATAAATTATATAAAATCATTTTTATTTTTAAGTTTTAAAAATTAAAAATGCAACTAAAATTAATCATAAGTATTTATTTACTATTATTATTTTTGATAAAAACTATATTCATATTGCCTATATGAGCTTAATTAAGCCATACCACCCAAACATTTATTAAATAAATGATTTTATAAAAAACATGTAAATTAAAAATTATGAAAATTTAATTTAAAAATAATAAGAAAAATTGATATAAAATTTTATAAATAAGATAAATTTTTGCCTATTTTTATAAAATATTTAGATTTGCAGCCGTTTCAATTAAATTACATCAGAATGTGCTTTGAATAAACGTGCTAATAAAGTTTGGACATAGTCTAAACCTAATGCTCGATCAGTGAATAAAATTCTGAACAGCATAGGTGCAATCACAGCTTCGATAATCTCTTGATTGTCTATAGTGAGTTCATTACGTGATTTAGCTCTGGCTTGAATAATATCAAGTTGTTGAATAATTAAAGTTTCACATTTTCGAGCATTTGAAGAGTCATTTGTATATAGCACATCTCGTAGCAATGTTTGACCAACTTCAGAAGAGTATTCTTCAAAATATTGTTCAATCCATGCAGTGATATCAAGCTGAAATGAACCTAAGTCTTTCGGTTCCATGTCTGGCTTCAGTTCATTTAGAGCTACATCTGAAAATAGCTGATTGATATCGCCCCAACGGCGGTAAATTGTTGAAGGTGTTACACCTGCTTCATTAGCAATCATAGGTATAGTAATTTGGCTTTGTTCCAAATTTTTTTGAAGCTCTTTTACCGCTTGATGCACTGCGGTTTGAATTCTTTCACTACGACCACCTGGACGTAACCCAGTAACAACTTTTGCCATTAATCAGCTCTACTTTAAGAAAAAACAATTAAAATATTATTTGTATATACAAAATACACTAAAGCTAATGATTTGCTTTAGTGTGAAAATAATGTATAAAAGCTAAATATTCGCTTTAATGTTATTCATCTTATATGAACAATTCAAGTTCAAAACGGTCTGGATCAGTTTTTCAGTTAGATTCAAAAGTCGCGTTGACCTTAAACACAATCACGCTCATGACCTTTATGGCGGCGTCTAGTGCCCCTACGCCACTATATCGTCTGTATCAGCAGACATGGCAATTTTCGCCTGTTACCTTAACTTTAATTTTTGCGACCTACGCGTTTACCTTACTTGCTTCTTTACTCATTATTGGTTCTTTATCTGATTATATCGGACGTCGGCCTGTCATTATTTCAGCAATTTTTTTGCAAATTGCTTCAATGAGTTTTTTCCTTTTTGCCTCAGATGTTTCGATGTTATTTATTGCGCGTGGCTTACAAGGTATTGCAACAGGTCTTGCTGTTTCTGCAATTGGAGCCGCAATTTTAGATTTCAGTAAGCATCATGGTTCCCTAATTAATAGTATTGCTCCCATGGTCGGCATGGCGGTAGGAATTTTTATTACTTGCCTTATTCTGCAATTTTCGGTTCAACCTTTACATCTAGTTTTTGAACTCTTATGTGTATTGTTTGCAGTTGAACTCATTTTAAGTTTTTTTAATCCTGAAACAGTACGCAAAAGATCAGGTGCTCTTGCTTCTTTAAAACCCAACATGGCTATTCCACATCAAGCAAGGAGTGCTCTATTCAGTATTAGTCCTATTAATATTGCGCTTTGGATGGTCAGTGGTTTTTTCTTATCACTTATGCCCTCTTTATTAGCAAAAATTTTTCACACATCTTCAGCTTGGCTAAATGGCGTTATGTTTATGGCACTCGCCCTTTCAGGTGCAGCAGGGATTCTGACTCTTAGAAAATCTACCAACTTTCGTATTTTGCTCACGGGTACCTTATCCATCATTATTGGTGCAACCGTTTTATTTCTAGCGATTAATTTTACCAGTGCCGTAATTTTACTCTTGGGCTCTATTATTACTGGGGTAGGTTTTGGTACGGCTTTTATGGGTGCAATTCGTACAGTCATGCCTCTAGCTTTACCCGAAGAACGCGCAGGACTCATGGCTGCTTTTTTTGTAGAAAGTTATTTGGCTTTTAGTATTCCAGCAATTTTAGCAGGTTACTTTGTGGGTAAAATTGGACTCATGAACAGTGCCAACATTTATATGAGTTTAATTATTGGTCTTGCTCTGATTGCACTTGTGATGATTTTTAAAAATATTAAAAGCAAATAATGATTAAAAAAAAGCCTCCATTGAGGCTTTTTTACTTTACTGATCACGCCAAGGTTTCAAAAAACGCTTTACATACTTTTTAAAGGGCCAAGTAAACTGTTTTATAAAACTATTTGGGATTTTATAACCCACCGTCCCATATACAGTCGCCAAGTGACTAGGCATATATACGCTTTTAAAAATAACATCGTATAGAGGAATAAAAGCGGCGTAATTTTTATCAATGGCAGGTTTTTCTGAAGAATGATGCCAATGATGAAATTCTGGCGTTGCGATAATCCAGCGTAAATATGGAAAGCGAAAACGCACATTGGAATGAATGAAAATAGCGTGGAATGAAATGAAGACTAAATAGGCAAAAACAGCCGAAGTATGAAAACCCAGCAGGAAAATCGGTAAAGTAGCAATGAAGCGAGTCATGAGCACTTCAATGACATGCAAACGAGAAGATGCTAACCAATCCATATATTCAGTCGAATGATGAATTGCGTGAAAGCGCCATAAGAAATTAACCTCATGCATAGCCCGATGTAACCAGTACACCGTAAAATCGACCACAATGAGCAACTCAATAAATTGCAGCCAAATTGGTTGAGCTTGTACATAAGGCACAATTGGATTATCAGGTAGATGCGTAATCCAATATTGAATTGGCATGACGGTTAAAAAGCTAAATAATTGAATGCCAATATGGCTGACCATGAAATATTTCATATCGGTCACCCACCCTACTCTTAATATTTTTTGTTCAGGATTTTTAGCAAAAAAACCTTCAAGTGGAATAAAAACAAAGGCTAAAATAAATAAAGTTAGTACAAAATAATCGATACCTGCATAAAACGGCACACTTGGTAAAACGGGTGCTTCAATTACACCACAGCCCAAAACCGCTGCCACAAGTGAAAAACATAACCCATAAAAACCATATCGGTTTTGACGAATAATTGCACTAAATGCACCAAAGCCAGCGCTAATAATAATGCCTGTGATCAGCCCATAATAAAAAAGATTATAGTGTTTTGCGTAAATAGGACGGAGTTCTGGGGTGGTTAATACACTGGGAAATAAAAAACATAATGCACCAAATAGACAAAGTAAGCTGAGCGACATTGAAATAAAGGCGCTAATTTTCCCTAATCCTGCGTTAAGTTCTAAATTTTCAAATTTTGCTCTTAATTGATCGGTCATAATTCATATAAAGTTCTTATTGTATATAACGCGAATGCTATCAAAATTTAATAATAAATTGGAAAGAACTTTAAATTCTCAAATATTCCCCATTCCACTGAAAATGAGATTTTAAATAGCATTAACTAGTTTTATAAAACCTCAAATATTTGACCGACAGATTGAATCAGCCATTTTCTGGCAATAATATCATCACTACGATTAAACCAGTTCAAGCTCACTTTAAAAGAATCCATAGCAAAAGGTAATTCAAACATTTGGACATTACCATGGGCTAAATAATGCCGAGCTGCTCGCGATGGTAAGGTCACCAACATATCTGAACTCTGCACAACCCCTTGTAAAACACTAAAATGTGGGACCTCTAAACGAATTCGTCGCTTTAAATCCATTGTTTTTAAATATTGCTCAACTTGGATATGTCCTGTAGATGATTTGATAGCCACATGATCTTCTTGCAAATATTGCTCTAACGTCAGTTGCTGCTGTAGCCTTGGGTGGTCAGCTCTAGCAATGCATACATATCTTTCTTCAAATAAAGTACGCGTTTCTATTTTAGGCATTATGGTCTGCGTACTATTAAATACGGCTAGATCTAAAAAGCCGTCAATAAGCCACTGTTCAACCTTAGACGACTGAATCTCTTCAATCTCAATTTGAATATAGGGTGCTGTTTTCTGCAAAAAAGCCATAAGACTAGGCAAAAGACAAATTTCCCCTGCGTCAGAGAGTCCGATTCGGAAAGTTTTATTTGAATTTTCAGGACGAAATTCCTGTGCTTGAGCGATCGCTGATTCAATATTAAAAATTGCTTGATGAAAAATTGGATAAAGCTCATGCGCAACTTTTGTCGGTTCGACCCCACCTCGGCTTCGGGTAAACAACTCATCATTTAACTGACGGCGTAAACGATTCAAATTATAAGTCACAGAAGGCTGACTCAAATTTAATTTATCAGCAGCTTTACTAATATGCCGAGACTCATAAATACAGACAAAAACTTTAATCAAACCTAAATCCATGGTTCTGATCCTTTAAATACTCTAAACAAAGACTTTAACTTCTTTGTTTAGAGTTTAGTTCCTTTTATAGGAAAAAAATGCTTCATTCTTATGGAGATATACTTGAATTTAGCATTACGCGTTTAGTTCGATTGCAAATACTTATGGCAATAACACTTAAGGTTGCCAGCACACAAGGGATGGCTAGAGCGATAAAATTATATTCAATGGGTAGATGCAAACTTAAAAGCCAGCCGCATAAAATCGGACCTAAAATCGCCCCAATCCGACCTACCCCCAAAGCCATACCAATGCCGGTACTGCGAATTGGTGAAGGATAAAACTGAGCCATATAAGCTAACAATAAAATTTGCCCGCCAATAGATGCCGCTCCTGCAATGGCAACACAGAGATATAAGATGACCATAGGTAAAGCATAGCTCAGCAAGTAAAGTGAAATTGCACCCGCCAAGAAGAGTAAACAAATGACTTTACCTAGGTGAAAACGATCAGCAAAGTATCCTCCACCGATTGCACCCAGCATCCCACCCAAGTTTAGCGCCAGTAAAAAAACAAGACTGGTTGATAAATCATATCCAGCCTCGACCATGAGTTTGGGTATCCAGTTACCGAGCGCATACACCATGAGTAAAGCCATAAATACACTCAGCCAGAAAAATACAGTGACTAAAGCACGGTTCTCGGTAAATAGAGCAACCAAAGGTCGAGCCGCAGTTCGTTGGTTTTCTTGATGTAATACGATGCTCGTATGATCAGCTATGTTTTGTTCTGGCGCTAACTGTTTAAGTAAATCACGTACCTCATTCCATTTTTTTTGGCGAACCAGATAATCAATTGATTCGGGTAAAAATTTCCAAATAATAGGTAATGAAATGAGTGGTATGCCCGCCAGAATAAACATGATTTGCCAACCAAACTTAGGAACCAACCACATGCCTAAAAGCGCTGAACTCATCCCGCCAATCGCATAGCCGCTAAACATGAGCGACACTAAAGTTGATCGTAATTTCTTTGGGGCGAATTCGGTCATTAAAGCAATGACGTTCGGCATTACTCCGCCCAAACCAAGGCCAGCAATAAAACGGTAAATGGCAAACTCTTTGGGGCTGTTGGCAAAACCACATAACACCGTAAAACCACTAAAAATAAGGACACATAGCATAATTAAACGCTTACGGCTAAAGCCATAAGACTCTAATTTATCGGCTAAGCTACCGAAAATCATGGCACCAAACATCATGCCAAATAATGCAACACTGCCCAGCAATCCAGCAGTCATACTATCTAACTGCCAATGTTGCATAAGCTTAGGCAATGCAACACCATAAATAACTAAGTCGTAGCCATCAAAAATAATAATAAGCGCACTCAGCAAGATCACACGCCAATGTAATGGTGTTAATCTTGCGTCATCAATCAATTGATTTGCATTTAGTTTTTCCATAATTGCTTTCCTTAGCAAATTGCGTGTAAAACAAAAATTTATTTAAATCGTTGCTATTTTTAATTGATGTAATTGTCGCTTTGCTTCTGCAACATCCTGTTCTAGATCGTGTTGCCATAACCAATCAAACCGATGTTCAAGATGTTCACCAATTTCGGCAAATGTTGGGTACTGAGTCGAATAACACTCATAAATTTCGCCAGATTCACGAGAAGTTTGCTGAACACGACAAGCACGTTTTAAACGGAGCTTTTCATATATTGAAGACACATCGGTTAACTGATCTGCGTGTAAGTTTTTTGTCGACAATAATGCTGCAAGGATTAATGCATCTTCAAGACCTTGTCCTGCTCCTGCACCTTGATGGGGTAACATCGCATGTGCAGCGTCCCCCATAACAATCACATGACCAGAGGCACTTTGATAAGTTGAAAGTTCTTCAATTTCATGTAAAGCCCAAATGGTAGGTTGTTCAATTAAACCCAGTAATGTTTGGCAGCTTTCGCTCCAGTCTGAAAAATCAGAAAGCATTTGAGCTTTATCTACAGGTTTGGTCCACGGTGTATCAGCTGGGAGTACCGTATCTTCACGGTTTGAGCAGAAAGCAACGATATTAATTTGCTCCCCCTTACGAATGGGGAACGTTAAAATATGTTTGTCTTTGCCCAATAACATTTGGGGAATATCTGCTAAATCTGTATCGCTGTTTATTTGCTTCAAAGCTTCTTTAAATGAAGCGTGAGAAATAATGCCACGATAAGCCCAAGTTCCTGAGAAACGTGGATGAACCGGTGGTAAATCGTGAGTAGCTAAAACATATTGGCGAGCCACAGAGCGGATACCGTCAGCCCCAATTAAATAATCGCACTCATATTGACTACCATCATTAAAATGCAAAATTACCTGATCATTTTGTTCTTCAATTGCTTCTAGCCGTTTCGAAAAATGGACATTTTGCGTAGGCATGTGAGGAATAATGGCATCTAGAAAATCAGCACGATGAACAGATGACTGCCCTACATCTGTCGCGATAGATGCAGATAAATATTCATCGGTGTAGCCATTGCGCCATTGAAACCAAACGTCTTGAAAGGGTACCGATACTTTATCTGCAATTGCGTGATATTCGTCGGCTAAACCTAGCAGTTCAATGGCTTTGACTGCGTTAGCACCAAAAGAAATTCCTGCCCCAATTTCAGAAAACTGAGGTGCAGATTCAAACATTTGCACATCTAAATGGGCGTGTTTACTTAAATTACTTGCTAAAGCCAGACCAGCAATACCACCACCAACCACCGCAATTCGAATATGTGTATTCATGTGTTTGTTCCTTAAACATCATTATCGTTTTCACATATTCATTTTTGAGAAGTTAGCTTATAAAGTCCAATTAGTATTTTTTTTGTTCAATTATTTAAAAATTAAATAATAGCCATTTGGACGAGCCTCTATAAAGCTTAGAGGCCGTCCATGCTAATCAATTATTTTTGATAGACTTTATGGTGTGCCTGGCGGGGTTCCAATAGCATGTTTCATGGGAGCTTCATAAGTCGTCTCGGCAACCGGTGAAACGCGCCAAATCGTATTGCCTACATCATCTGCAACTAATACGGCACCTGAAAAATCAATTGCCACACCCACAGGACGACCATACGCTTTGCCTTTATCACTCAGGAATCCGGTCAAGATATCTTGTGGTGGACCAGAGGGTTGACCACTTCTAAATGGTACAAAAACGACTTTATAACCACTGTGAGGCTTACGGTTCCAAGAACCATGCTGACCGATCAATGCGCCTCCTCTAAATTGTGGCATGAGTTCAGCTGTATAAAATGCAAGGCCCAAAGAAGCCGTATGGTTACCAAGTGCATAGTCGGGTTTAATTGCACGAGCAACCATTTCCGGATTTTGTGGTTTTACTCGCACATCTACATGTTGACCATAATAGCTATATGGCCATCCATAAAAACCACCGTCTTGGACTGACGTCATATAGTCAGGTACTAAGTCACTACCAATTTCATCGCGCTCATTAACAACAGTCCAGAGTTTTCCACTTTGCGGTTGCCAAGCCATACCATTTGGATTACGCAGTCCTGTTGCAAATGGACGTGACTGACCGCTTGCAATATCAAACTCTGTAATTTGTGCACGGCCTTTTTCTTGATCTAGGCCATTTTCAGCAACGTTACTGTTAGAACCAACGGTAATGTAGAGCTTTGTACCCGCCGCGTTAGCAATGACATTCTTGGTCCAATGGTGATTTAAAGGACCGCCCGGTAAATCTAATACTTTGGTTCCACTGGCTGTAATTTGAGTTTCACCCTCTTGATAAGGGAAACGTACAAGCGCATCCGTATTGGCGATATATAGGTTATTACCTACCAATGCCATGCCAAATGGAGAATTTAAGTTTTGAAGAAATGCTGTTTTCTGATCGGCAACTCCGTCTCCATTAGTATCACGAAGTAAGCTAATACGGTTTGCACTTGGATGGGATGAGCCTGCACGTTTCATCACAAAAGACATAATTTTACCTTTAATGCCTTTGCTATCTTCTGGTTTAGGCGGAGCATCCGTTTCAGCAACCAATACATCGCCATTCGGCAATACATAAAGCCAGCGCGGATGCTCAAGTCCTTTTGCAAATGCTTTTACCTTTAAACCTTCCGCGGGTTTTGGCATTACCCCACTCGGCCAGCCTTCTGCAGGTGCAATATTAACAGTGGGAAACAAACTTGATTTAGGTTCAGGTAATTTTGGATCTGGACCATAACTCTCAGTAATCGGATATTGTGAGGATGAAGCGCATCCAGCTAATGTAACTAAAACCGTAGTGCCTAAAACTGGCAGTAAAAAACGTTTAATCATGATTTATCACCATTTCTTTTTTGATGTCATGGAAATAGCGTAATTTATGTCTGCAATTAAACAAGCAACTTTAATGGAGTCTTTTGTTTATCGCTTGCAAAAAAGCTTCTTTATTTTTCGGTGAAATCATAACCGTTGCGATTTTTCCATTTTTCATATAATAAATTTTGAGTCGATCTAATGAGAGCGCTGGAGATGAAAGTGGATTATGAGTAGGTTCTATTTGGGTAATATCATTAATATTAATTTTCCATCGGAATACCAAGCTTTTAATCACTAGAGTACCGTTTTCTACCACATAGTAAGTATTAAAGATGGGAAGCCAAATAATAAAAATGACTAAACTATAAATGATAAGATGCGGAAAATTTGAAGCTAAAGAATAATGATGATTTGCTTCATAAATTTTTATAACAATATTGGCAGTGATAACAATAAATATTAACAAAAGCCACCAATCAATTTTTGATCTAAATTTCAAAATTTATCCTCCATTTTTAAATTAGTTCTTAGCAATTTATTCATTCTAATTTATTTAATTTATATATTCTTAAATTAAAGCAAAACTCACCGCCTCTTTGGCATGAATAGTGGTTGTATCAAATAAAGGAACCGAGAATTTAAGCTCACCAATCAACATACAAATTTCAGTACACCCCAAAACAATCCCTTCAGCACCTTCAGCTATGAGCCTTTCTACAATAGCGATGTACTGTTGCTGCGAATCTGGGTTGATCACACCTAAACAAAGCTCTTCATAAATGATGCGATGGACGATCTTTCGGTCGGCTTCATTTGGAATAACGACATCAATTCCATAATCTTGTAATCGGGCTTTATAAAAATCTTGCTCCATTGTAAAAGCTGTCCCTAACAGTGCAACTTTACCAATGTTTTGACTCAAAATTTCTTTTGCAGTTGCATCAGCGATATGTAAGAAAGGAATCGTAATAGAATCTTCAATCTGTGCAGCAACTTTATGCATGGTATTAGTACACACCAAAAT